>NZ_JBISDI010000058.1:0-13523 GCF_051162045.1 Anaerozeibacter quisquiliarum | reverse complement strand
ATGGGGACGCCCGCGACACCGAACCGCTTTACCGCCATGCCGATCCGCGGCACTCGGAAGCGCAGGCGGATTGCTACGCGCAGTATATCCGCTCCAAGGCCGAATGGGAATTCGTGAAGGTGTATACCGATGAAGGCATGCCTTATGGGCAAAACGCCAAGGCCCGTGAACATCCGATTTTCTCGGTGTTCGCGGGCTTTTGGTGTTCTGGCTTTGTCGTCTAAAAGTGCGCCGACGATAATGGCCTAAGCAAATTACTCCGCCGGTATAATCCTCAAACTGTTGATGGTTCAACGCAAAGCATCAACACGGTGCGGATTGGGTTTTTACGTAAAGCCCGGCCGACACTTTGTCGAACACAATGGGAAGGCGGCGGGCAGGCTATAACCCTTTCGCCTCCGCCAGTATCCGATTGAGTTCCTTCTTATGGAGGACGGCGTACAACCAGCTGCATACTTTCATGGGCAGAGAGACTTTGGGCTGATCGAGGTACTTCAAGGTGTCCGTATTAACAGGCAACCCTGCCAGGGAGAGCACAATTTCACTCGTATCGGCGTAATCGGTATGCTCCGCGAAACCCCTCCCCAACTCCTTCCCATTTTCGTCGAACACCACGGTTCCGCCTTCGGAGTATTGGAGCCCTGTTGCGAAAAAACCAGTCTGTTCGCTATCGACGAGGGGTCTACCCCAGAAACGCTTGAGTGCGTCAGGCAGTTCGCCCTCAACCTCGAACGAGTACCGTTTGGGATACCAATAGCCGGTAGGCGGATACAAGGCCGGATTGGGAGACGACGTGCTCTTCATCCATTCGTCCACTTTCATGATTCCCTTTACATCGATGCTTCGGTTGTCAGGATCGATATATTTCCCAATGAACGGTGTCGTCATGAGACCGAGAGGAGTCTCTCCTTTCTGGCGGTAGAAGGCCTTGTTCTCTATCGTATGGAGAGCGGAAATCGTCAAGGCAACCTCGCGTTCCAATCCGATCCTCTCATCGACAGGAAACTGGAACATGAACCAATCCCACCCGCCCGGAGTAGGCTGAGTGATGTTCTGCACAGCCCGCATCACCGCATGCCGAGGCGCGCCCTTAGGCATGAAGCCCGTGCCCCATTGATGATCGTACCACATGGAGCCGCCGGCAAGGTCTATTTTCCTACCGCCGATGCGCAGGGAACTCGGTGTATCGGCTGCGATTCCCAGCGAAGATGCAGAATAGTACAATGTTCCGACTCCGTCCACGCTCGGCCAGCTTCCGTTTTCACCTTGCAGGAAATATCCCTTCAGATCCTTGAGAGAAATGTCTATCTCAATCTCGCCGCCAGATTCCTTTCCCAGGTCGCAACCCCGCGCCTGAAGCCTAAGCGGAAACATGGATCCGGAGGCATCGGTTGATCTGATCGAATTGCGGCCTACCGAATAGGTGTACGGCACTGGACTGAAATCGATGAGCCCTGTCGTCCCGGCAACGATCACCGTATTTGCGCAGTAGTGGATTCCAGAGGATTCGTCGCCTATCGCAAAGTGGATCTCGACAGCTTGGTTTTCGATCTCGCTCAAACCCCTCTCGGCAGCGAAAGCGGGCGGCAGAAGTGCATATTGCCAGAACATAAGCTGGACGCCGTAGTTCCTGCCTGAGGTATCGACGAGATTACCGACGAAAAAATGCCAGCCAACCTGGTTGCTCCATTGGGGGGCATCGGTTGCGGGAAAGGAGAATTGAGGGTCGGCGGGAACAGGCTCGTATCCGATCACAGATTCCGGGCCAAGATAGTGTACGCGCGAATAAAACTGCGAGGGCGAAAGGCTTTGCGAATGTTCAAGAAGGAAGCGGTATCTATCCTTTCTGGATGGAACGAAAGAAAGCGGCCGCTTCATCATTCCTTCCAGGCGTTCCCTGAAGCGTTGGGCGAACGCAGCGTTGCTGTTTTTCTCGCTTTTGATTTTCAACAGCAAAGTCTCAGGAATGGCTTTCTCATCGTATTGCGTCAGCCACAGTGCTTGTGCAATATTCCTCTTTGTTGATTCATCCAGCGCAATGCCAAGACCCGACACGACAGCGCTGTCCTGCGCCCCTGCCTGTCTATAAGGCTGATTCGAAAGACCGGACATGGCCATGAGTACCGCACGAAGGTATTTCATGTGTTCTCCTCCTTAAACATCATCCGCAAATACTTGAATGGGGTTCTTTTCTGCGATGATACCACACTTCTATGCACTCGGAGTTTCAGACTTGAGAACACAATTTCATTGATATTTTTGTTTGCAAAAACCCGCCGTTTTAGTTTACCGGTTACACCGAATTACAGCACGTTCTCGCCATCCTTTAACACGAACACGCTCCGCTTTCCCCCGAAACCGTTTTTATCAAGGTGAAGATGCTTCACCGGCGGCGGCTCAGAAGCCCCCTTTTTATCAGTTTAAAAAACGCCCCGCTTGTCACTGCATGCGATAAATCAGCCGTCGGACGCCTCGTAAAACGGCACCCACTTGTTGGCATTGTACATAATCATATTTGGCTTGTCAACCCCAAATTCGACAGAAATAATAAGGAATTGTAGCCTATCCACGCTTCCTGTTCTTGAATCACCGCGGACATTCGTATATAATAAATCTAAATCATGTCATTTTGTGCCTAAAGGGAGACGGAGCGGTTGAGCGATATCGGCGGCCATATCCCGGCGCGGGCAGCGTCGTACAAATGGGGCGTCTCGGAGCGGCGGGCCCATCAATGCCGCCAACCAGGACGCATCCCCGGCGCAAACTGCTTCGGGCGCTCGCGGGCAATCCCTGCCGACGCAACAAAGCCAACCGACCCCGGCAAGAAAACCGCTTCAGAGAGGCAGCCGATATGTTGAGAATAGCCATTTGCGACGATATTGGCGCCGAGCTTCGGCGTATCGCCGCGCTTACCCATGAATATCTGACCGAGCGCAACGTAAGTGCCGACATTCGGGCGTTTACCCATCCAGACGCGCTATTGACGGCCTGTGAGGCCGAACCCTTTCACATATTCTTGCTCGACATGGTCATGCCAATGATTAGCGGACTTGAGCTTGGGCGAAGCATACGCCGCGTCAGCACCGACGCGCAGATTATCTATATCACCACAGAGCCCGGCTTTGCGCTGGACGCATATTCGGTCAATCCCCTGCACTATCTGCTAAAGCCCGTGGATAAGCGAACGCTGTTTGCCGCCCTGGAACTGGCGGCGGAAAAAGTGAGGTTTGGCGAGGAAACCGTCGTCACGGTCAAGACGCGGGATGGCCTGCGCACGCTCTGCGCCGATGTTGTCGTCTGCTGCGAATATGTGCGCCATACCGTGCTCTACACGCTTGTAAGCGGCGAGCGGGTCGAGACTTTAACCATCTCCGGCAGCTTTGCGGAGCACGTTGCGCCGCTGCTGCGTGACCGGCGGTTTATCCAGCCTCACGCCGCCTTTATCGTCAACATGAGTTGCGTGGATCGGCTCTCTAAGGAGGGCTTCGCCATGAAAGGCGGCGCCTTTGTGCCGGTTTCGGGCAAGCAGTTTACCGCGGTGCGTAACGCCTATATGAGCTATCGCCTGGGGGAGGGCTGAGGATGCGGCTGTACGACATCCTTCGCTCCATCGTCACGAACGCCATGCTTGCGGAGCTGCTGTTTACGCTGGCACGTCCAAAATACCGTCCGCAGACGCTGTGGGTGGCATTGGCGGCGATCGTGTCGTTGGATCTGGCGCTGAACGTCTTTTTCTATCTGCGCAACGACTATACGACGCTGGGAAAGCTGGACATCCTGTTTTTCATCCTGGTCGGCGTCGCCGTGAAGCCGCTCTTTCGGGAAACACTCATGCAGTGGCTGTTCAACTGCCTCACGGCCATGAACGTCTATGCCATCACGGTCATTTTAAGCTACTACCTCTGCGGGCTGTTTCCGTATCCGCATTACGCCATTACTGTGTTGCGCTTTCTCCTGTTCGCCGCCGCAATATTGCTGTTTCGCAAGCGTCTGAGTCCTCTCTATCGTCAGGCGGCAGAGCACTGGAGCGTCTACCTTTTTGTTGCGGCCAGTCTCTTTTTAAACTTTGCATGGTACTTCATGGCAAGCGACGATGTGGTGCGGACGCTGACAGAGGATATCGTCCCGCTCCTGCTGCTTGTTTTGCTGACGATGCTCGTTTATCTCGCAATCTTTCTTTCCCTCAGAAAAACCTTGCGCGAGGCGGCGTTGCGGGAAGAAAACCTGAAAATGCAGTCCGACCGGGAACTTACCCGTCAGCGTCTTTCACTGATGGACGAGACCGTTCGGCAGATGAGCATCGTGCAGCATGACCGCCGCCACTTCAACAACACGCTGCTTTCCCTGCTGCGGCAGGGCGAAGCGGACAGGGCAGCCGACCTCATCCGGCGGCAGAGCGAGGCGCTGCCCCAAAAGCCGCAGAACTACTGCCAGAACGTATCGGTGAACGCCGCCGTATCCTATTATGCCGAGCTTGCGCGGCAACGGGGCGTTCGCTGCGAGCTGCGGCTGGACATTCCAGAAAAGCTCGACATAGACGAGCTTTCGCTGGCGATGACTGTATCAAACCTTATGGAAAACGCCATTACCGCCCTCTCCGCCCTGCCTGCGGAGCAGCGCACGTTGCGTTTTACCGCCGTGAACGCGGGACAACTCATTTTCGAGCTGAGCAACCCCTATGACGGCGAGGTGGCGTTGGACGAAAACGGCTTGCCCATATCTCACGAGGAGGGTCACGGCAAGGGCACCCAAAGCGTGGCCGACTTTGTGAAGAAATGCGGCGGCGAGCTGGCGTGTGAGATTTCGGGCGGCATATTCAAGGTTCGGCTGATGGTGTGAGAACCGATGTAAACGCGCTTGTCAAGCGTCATTTTTCCAGAATCTGACAACATTAAGTAGAAAACCGCGCTTTTTAAGCAAGAAACAGACGCCCCCTTCTTTTTATGCTATCCTCTATGCAGGAAAGCAACGAAGAGAGGGGGTGTTTTTATGAGCGGAACGGATAGACGGCGAGAAGATCAGGCGATGTCCGCCCCCAATTCCGGCGGCAACGTCTGGCCAAGGCAGAGCTGTCCCGCTTTTACGCCACGCAGCGGCGCGGCAGAGCAGACCTGTTGGTACTGCGTCTACGCGGACTTCCATCTGGATAAACCCCGCGCGCTGGATGTGGGCGTATGCTACTGGCCGAAGCAGCTGCAGGTAGAAAAAGCGAGGAATGGGCTATGAAAAGGAGACTTTAGGCATTGCCCTGACACGGCGCGTAGCGCTGGCGCCGCTGCCCGCCGTGGCATGAGAGGCGGCGGCGGCAGACAATGAAAATGTGGCATGCATTCGCGAAGGCATCCCCTTTACCGGCATGGAGCTTGAGTGGCTCCGTGCCGACCATCCAGTCGACAATATGAATGGGAGGAAATGAACATGAAAACGAGGATCCTTTCTTTATTGCTGGCGTTCAGCATGGTGATCTCTCTGGCACTGTTCACCACCGAATACCCGGCGAAAGCCGAAGCGCCGAAGGGCGCCGCGGCCTTGTGGGAAGCCGGCGGCACAAGGGACAAGATCGTCGTCATAAGCGACATCCACCTCGGCATCGATGACCGCTATACCGAGACGCTGAAAAACCGTCCGCTGCTCATTGAGTTTTTGCGGCGCCTGCAAAGCACTACGGATGTGCGAGAACTGGTAATCGCCGGCGATTTTCTGGACGAGTGGTTTTTGCCCGTCTATTATCCCAGCTACACGGATCAAGGCCAGTTTTACAAGGACGTGATCGCCACCAATCAGGCCGTAATCGACGAGTTGAACAACGTGATCGACAGCGGGATAAAGCTGGTTTACGTGATCGGGAACCATGATATGACGCTGGAGGCCGACGTTTTGCAGGAAGCGATCCCCAACATCGTTCAGGCCAGGGATGCCGAAGGACTCGGCGCTTATTATACGGGCGACCGAAACGAAGTCGTTATCGAGCACGGCCATCGCTACGATGTGTTTTCCGCGCCGGACACGGTCTCCAATGCTGAGCTGTGCGGCAATGACGATACCATTTTGCCCGCGGGGTATTTTTACGCCCGCTATGCCGCCACGTGGGTGCTGGAGGGTCGTCCGAAGGTTGCGAAGGATCTGCCGGTGGTAACGAGCGTGCCGGATAAGACCGATACGGATCAGTACGGCGCTTATATCTATTACTCGCTTCTCAAGGACATCTCCGCGCGGATGACGCCCAACGAGGGCCTTGACGAGAAGATATTCGATATGCACATCGCCGGATTTGACGATGCGTATACGTACCTGGATTTCTATCCGGCTCAGCAGGAGGACGGAACGATTTCCGCGCCGGTGCTGTTTAAGAATGTTCAACGCACATGGGCCGAGCGTCAGGCCCTCAACAATATCAAGGTTCCCAACAGCTTCATTGAGGCGGTAGCCGGAACCTTGGACTGGGAATACTATTTCAGGCAAGCAAAGGCGCAGTATCTGGATAACCCGGACGAAAGCGTGGACGTGGTCGTGTTCGGCCATACCCATGTGCCCATGTGTCAGGGCGCGGGCGAAGGGAAATACTACATCAACTCCGGAACTTGGATCGATCACAATACGGATCGTCTGGACGCCACCCGCACGTTTGCGGTCATCACCACCGGCGATAAGGATACGGCCGCGCTGTACAGTTTTATGGAGGACGGCTCGCTGAGCGACATCAGCTCAAGCGCCGGCAAGGCCGAAGGCGAAAATGCCGCAACCGGCGAAACCGCTCCGGCGGCAAATGCTTTGGACCATGTGACGTTTGCGGAAAAAGCCGTTGAAAACTACGGCGACGACGTCACGCAGGCGCGTTATATCGAAGTGAGCGGGCTGGCGGACGAGAGCGTACAGGCGAAGCTTAACGAAGGATTGAAAGCCTTCTGCCTCTGGCCGACGCTTGCTGCCCAGAGCGATACCACATACGATATTGCGCCTGTTTTTGAAGTTGTTGCCGGGGATTTGCTGAGCATAAGGACCTACAATACCGCCTATACTGCGGGAGCGGCCTACCCCGTCAATTCCGTACGGGCACAGCTTTTCAGCTTGACGACGGGCGATCTGTATGCGGGGGATCTGTGGGGTTTCATAAAGGACAAGGACGCGTTCAAGCAACTGGTGGTTGATGGCAAATTCGGTCTGACACTCGTAGGGGTTGAAGGTGAAATCCCCGAAGAACTCAAAGCGGCGGCGTATAAAAAACTTGCGGAGAGCATGGATGCCCCCGAATTTGCAACGCAGTTTTACTTTAACGACGGAGGCAGTCTGGATGTATGGTGTGAGGGCGAAAACCACGCGACAGGGGACTATTGGTTGTTTGATATCCCTGTCGTAGATTTAGAAGGTCTCGCAACCGACCGACTGCTCCCCATGATTGAAACTCTGAAGAGTCTTGGCCATTAAAATCCCAAGATGCAAATGGCAACATCCACGTTCACCCGCAGGCCATCGCAGGAATGCTTGCAAGGGCATTTCGGGCCTTTGGCGAGGCAGGGGCAGCCATCGACATGGATGCCCTGGACAGCGGCGCAGCGCAGGCCGTAGCGCTCGCGCACGAGGTCGGCCACCTTGAAACCGGAACCCTGCGAAACGCGCATACCCGGCACGTCCCAATCGGCAAGGATGAGCACAAGCCCTTGCCTGGTCGGTAAGCAGTTCCTGCCCAAACTCGCCAAGGAGGCGACAAAAAAGCTGCGGAGTCTGCAATCGACGCCGCAGCTTTGCGTGAGCGTATACACGGGATTGAGCAGCAGTCGGCGCGGCTGGCGGGCGCGATCATGGGGATGGTTATCCACCTATTGACGGTGAGTAAGCGGCTCACCTTGCTTTCTTCGGAAACGCCCTAAGCTATGAAGAAGTCTGCGCCAAATATCCAGAGAATCTAGGTAAGCGCCGATTAAAGCACGCGTGCGGTGGCGCGCTGAATTTTCGTCAGATTGCGCTTGCAGAATCTGAAGGCGTAGCGGCGCTACGTCGAGGGTTTTGCAGGCGCAAGATGGCGCAAAGGCAGCCGCCACCGCGCGTGGGATTTGATCGGCGGTTACCTAGTCAGTTAAAGGCAGGCTCAAAAACTGAGAGGACTGCCGTACGGTGGCAGCCCCAAAACCGTCTTTGTGCGTCACGTAACGCACACGACGCACTGGGCGGTAAGCCCTCCCGCCGTCGTTGCAGTGACGATGGTTTCGCCCTTGGTTATCGCCTTAACCTTACCCCTGGCATTAACTGTCACGATAGATTCGTCGGCGCTTGACCACGTCACCGCTTTGTCAATCGCTTTTTTCGGCTTGACCTTTGCATCGAGGTCAAAGCGGCCTCCGACCTTGAGGGTAATTTTTTTCTTGTTAAGCTTTATGCTCTTCGCTTTGACGCCCTCTTCCACGCCGGGTATGACCTGCGGAGCGAGCGTCAGCTCCGGCGCGGGCGAGGTGGTCGGAGTGGGCGTTGCCTCCGGGGCGGGCGTTGCCTCCGGGCCGGGCGTTGCCTCCGGGCCGGGCGTTGCCTCCGGGCCGGGCGTTGCCTCCGGGCCGGGCGTTGCTTCCGGGTCGGGCGTTGCTTCCGGGTCGGGCGTTGCCTCCGGGTCGGACGTTGCCTCCGGGTCGGACGTCATGTCGGCGCCGGGCATATAGCCCATGTCTATGAGCGCTTCGCGAACCTTCACGTCCTCGTCACAGCCGCCAAGAGTAAGGCTCACAAGCAGCAGCATGCACAATGCCAGAATAGACTTTCGTGATTTCATGGTCTGTCCCCCCATACGGCCAATTAAGCTCGGCTAGGCAAAAGCGCCATGAGTTTATCCCAGAACGAAGTCGGCTCCTCGTCGTCCGCCTGCGCCGAAACGTCCGGTTCGTCCGGCACTTCGATGGCCTGCGTCTTCATGACGAACTGTACGAGCGAAACGTTGTTGCGCTCATCGACGAACGAGATAGGCTCGAAATCGTCGCTCGAGAATTTCGACAGGGCGTCGTCAACTTCCTCGTCCACTCGCTCGTCGAGATCCCCGGTTTCGCGTCGCAGCTCGTCTGTGCCTCCGGCAAGTTTACCCGCGCCACTCTTGAGCTTTTTTGTGCCGCTTTCCAGCGACTTTATGCCCTCGTGAAGCTGGGCGTAGCTGGATTTTAGCTTGTCTATGGCGGCGTCGAGTTTTTGAACGCCTTCGTCGAACTGCGCGTACTGTTTCGCCGCCGATTCGGCGTCATAGCCCGACAGAGAATTCGCGAATCTGTTTACAGGCCCGGTATAATCGCCCAGTCCCGAGGCGAGCTGCGCCGCGCCCTCGCTGAGCTTTGAGATACCCGAAGCTACGGACTGTACGGACGCGTCGAACTCGGCGTATTGCGAATCGAGCCTGTTCAGCACATCTGACAGCCCCTGCATAGTCCCTATGACGGTTTCGAGCGCCTTTAACTCATCGGATAGGTATTTACGAACGTCAGCGTTCTGTTTACCCTTGGAGAGAAGCTTGTTAAGCGTGGATATCTCGCCGGAGCAGCCGCCCGCCGTCTTTGCCAGCGCCGAAATCGCTCCTCCGATCTCGCCGGAGGCTTGTTTAAGCACATTCACGCACGACTCCATCTCACTTAGCGAGCTGCTTAGCGTATTCGCACTCGACGTTAGCTTTTCGCCCGCTTGCTTGAGCTGTCCAGAGGCATTCTTGAGCGACATAATGCCGCTGGAGAGCTTGTTGAGCTGCGTTACGACTTCACCAGAGCTCGACGCGAGCTGACCTGAGCCGCTCTTGATCTGATCGATTCCTGAAATGACACTCGAGGAACCTTCGTACAGGGTTCCGGCGCCGCTCTTGAGCTTTTTCGCCGCGCTGTTGATCTTACCAGCACCGCTGTCGATATCCTTTATGCCGTCTTGCAGTTCGCCCACCTTCTCCTTGACCTCGGTCGTGTCCACCTCGTCCTTAACGTCTATATTGAGCGGTACGGCGTTTATCGATACGGCGGTCATCTCAAAGTCGGTCGCGTCGGCCGTTATCGTGAACGTCTTTTCGAGGCCGGGCAAGACCGTATACGTCAACAGGCGGTTTTTGCCTGAATTCGCTATGGTCGCGCCCTCGGCCTCTATCTGCCTATATCTTTCCCCGTCGAGCGTCACCGACATCGACAGCGCGTAATTATCGAAAAATTCCGAGTCCCCGCTTTCGCTTTTGCGTATGGTGATCGTTATCTCCACTCGCCCGTCGCGCCCCGCAAGCTCGTCGGGCGATACAGCCTCGCCGTCGAGCCTGTAGGATATCGAAAAATCCCACGGTATTGTTCTCGAAAACGTCTCGCCCTGATAGAAGAACGTTCCTGCCGGAATGTCTGCGGTTACGGTATCAGGCCCGACAACGAGCTCGCTCAAATCGGTAAGGTTCGTCACCCTACGGTACACGCCGTAGTCGGTCACGGTTTCGGCATGGTCGGCCTCGAAGCGGTTGACCACATATATATTTTTAACCCGACCGCCCGCGCTCAGATTGACGTAAACGATCTCACTCTTCTGCACGGCTGTCGCGCTCGCCGGAATCGTCAGCACAAGCGATAAAATCGCGATATTCCTTATCCAGAGCTTTTTCATCGGGGTCATCCTTTCCGTGCTTATTTCCGCTGGGGCGAATCCTCTTGTCGGTATAAAACTTCGCGCCTATCGTTGTTATGCGTATGAGCGGCTCAAACAGCATAAGCAGCGCCGGAAGCGCGATAACAACTATGCTCGCCGAAATCACCGCGCCGCGTCCAACGAGGAAACCAAGCTGGCGTATTATATCAACGCTCGACATTGCCCCCAGCATACATCCGCCCACTGTTAGTATGCTGGCGGAGGTCAGTATCGACGTGGACGTGTCGTAGATCGTCTTTTCGGCGGCCTCGATCCTGCGCGCGCTTCGTCGGTTATCCATGTATTGGTTGGTGAACAGTATCGCGTAGTCAACCGTCGCCCCAAGCTGCACGGCGTTTATTATAAGGGTCGATATGTAGTAGATGCGCTCGCTCGTAAAGTAAGGAACGGCGAGGTTTACGTACACCGACGCCTTTATCGCCGAGAGCAGAATAAACGGCAGCGACAGCGATTTGAAGTTGAACAGTAGTACAATGCCGATGGCCGCCATCGACGCCGTATTGACTCTTACATCGTCCAACAGCACTACGTCGCGCATGTCGTAGATGTTCGAGGTTCCGCCGGTCAGGTAATTTTCGCCCGGATAGAATTCTTCACCTATAGCCCTTAATTCCTCCACAAGCCGAAAAGCGCGATCGCTCTCAATCTCGATGTTCGATGAGATTATCATTCGGCTATAGTTATCGCTCATCAGCTGCGTCAGGTTCTCGCGCCCCACAAAATCTATGGGTAGGGTCGTGTCCGCCTTCGTCGCGTAAGCGATAATCGATGATATCTCGGGAATCTCGTTGAGTCTGTCTATCATAATCTGCTCGCGCGCAGGCTGACCCGTAGGAACTATGAGCACCATCTGATTGGACTTCTCGTACAACTCGTCTATGCGGTTCTGATCCTGAACCACGCGAATCTGGGGATCGACAAGCATTTGCTTCATGCCGTATACAAACGAATTATTCTGGTTGGCCAGCATAGAGGGCGCTATGACGAACGCGACGAGTAAAAACAGCACGGGAACGCATATGCGGGCGTCTACCCTGGAAAAACTTCTAAACTTGGGAAGAATCGGCTTGTGATGCTGCTTGTCTATGACACGGGTAGAATATATCGTGAGAATCGGCAGCAAAAACAGCACACAAACGAGGCTTAGCACTATTCCCTTGGCAAGAACCAGTCCCATGTCGAAGCCGATCCTAAACTGCATAATGGTAAGCGCGAGGAAGCCGAAAACCGTAGTAAGGGAGCTTGAGATTATCGACGAGAAAGCCTTGTTCATGGCCTCGACCATAGCCTCCTCGTTACCCATTCCCTTGGCTTTGAGCTCCTCGAAGCTGTCCAGCAGGAAAATCGCGTAGTCCATGGACGTCGCAAGCTGCAATATGGCCGAGCAAGTCGAGGTTATAAACGAAACCTCTCCGAAAATAATATCGCTGCCCTTTCCCAGTATTATAGCCACGCCTATTGTTACAAGAAACAGCACAGGCACTATGTACGACGTGGTGGACAAAAACAGTATGACCAATATAATAGGCACGATGATCGCGAGCATCTTTGCGATTTCCCGCTTACCTCGGCTCTGCGAATCGTCTGTTTGCACACTATCGCCTGACATGCAGTTGTCCTCGCCTATGATCTCGCGTATCGCCTTGAGCGCCTCGTGCGCGCTGTCCGTGTCAACATAGGCGGTTATGAGCGCGTTTGCGTCCTTGTACCAGGCGTCTACCGTGTCGGTGTCCATCATCTCTATGGGTGTGGTCACGTCGAGCGAGTCGTCGAGCCACGTAACGTCGCTCACGCCCGGCACGTCGGCTATGCGCGACTTGACGGAAAGCGCCTCGGAGATAGAAACGTTTTCGAGCAATACCCTAAGGTTCGCCGGCTCCGAATTAAACTCCTCCTGCATAAGGCGAAGTCCGACCGTGGACGGAGCGTCCTCGGGCAGGTAGTCGGACATATTATAGTTTACCTCAACGCGCAGGTAGCAGAACACCGAAACGACGCTGAGCGCCAGAAAGAGCGCTAGTACGGTCTTTCTGTGGTTAAGTATCCATTTTGAGATACTTCGCAAATAAACGCCCCCGTCCTATTAATATACTATAGTTGATTTTTAGCCTAATGTAGATTATAATAAAAATGTTGGAGCGACACAACCGTCAATAAAGACGATTGAGGCGATTACTCAACGATTGTGTGGATATGGTTGATTATCTCATTTGGATAAAGGAGACTTAACAATGGAGGGTAAGCAGGACCGCAGGATTCGTAAAACAAGAACACTGTTGCGCAAGGGACTTGCGGAGCTTATGTGCAAGAAGCGTGTACAGGATATTACAGTACGCGAGATAGCGGAATTGTGCGACATAAACCGGAGTACGTTTTACCTGCATTACAAGGACGTTTTCGACATGGTTGAGCAGATTGAGAACGAACTGCTCGGCGAGTTTCAGGAAATAATGGAGTGCTGTACGCCGGAGCAGATAGAGAACAACCCGCGCGCGCCGCTAACAAAGCTGTTTTCCTTTCTGCACGACAACGCGGACATTACGCAGGCGTTTATAGGCCCCAACGGAGACTTGGCGTTCGTCAACCTCCTTAAAAACGAAGTGAGCGAGCGCTGCGTGAACATATGGCGCGACCGCCAAATGGCGCGCAACACAGAGCATCTTCCATACTACGCCGCTTACGTCGTTTCCGGCTGCGTGGGCCTTCTTGAGGCGTGGTTCAAGGGCGGACTCGCCGAATCCGCCGAGGAAATAGCAGTGTTCGCCGAGGACGCGATATGCTCGACGATAGGGGTGCAGCCGAGAAAGGCAGCGCCTTAAACGTGGCTTGCGGGCGGGGCGATGCCGCATCTGCTTGCCCAAACCTACTCATGATGATCAATCCCGAAATTG
>NZ_JBISDI010000057.1:0-15167 GCF_051162045.1 Anaerozeibacter quisquiliarum | reverse complement strand
CCATGTGTTGAAGAATCAATCACCAAGGTACACACCCTGCTCCCGAAGTGCCGATAGCAGCTTCTTCACATCCACGACCGCGGGGGCCACGCCGTCCCGAAGCGCGATCACGGCGGCCGCTCCCGCCGCCTGGCCGAACACCATGCAGCAGGGGATCATGCGCGTGGCCGAGGCGGCCACCGAGTCGGCCGAGATCGATCGGCCCGCCACCAGCAGATTGTCGACCCCCTTGGGCACCAGGCATCCGTAAGGCACGCCGAAGAATGGGCCATTCGTCAGCGGGTAGAAAGTTCCGCCAGGGTTGGATTTGTTGTGCGTGTCCATGCAGGTGGCCATCACGGCGATGGAATCCTCCGGCACCCGGCAGGCGTTCACATCCTCTGCCGTCAGCCGCACAGCGCCTTCAATATGGCGTGTTTCGCGGATGCCAATCGCACCCGCCGTGCCCATGAAGCGCGCGTTTTCAAAGCCGGCCGCGTATTTTTTGAGAAAGTCGAACACCTTGTGCGCTTGGCGGAGGCCTTCGATCTCTGCGCGGGTCAGGTCTTCCGCGTTGGTGCCGTCAACGTCAAGGATGCGCGTGACATTCAGGCGGAACTCGCCCGGAACCACGCCTTCAAACAGGCACACCTCGGCGCGGGGCACGTCGCCCCACTCCTGCTGCTTTTCGCGGATCAGCCAGCTGTAGGGACCGTAGAACGGAATGATCTCGTCGGCGTGCTCCCGGATGTGCGCCGCCATGCGCTCGGTATCCACATTGTAGACGCGGAAGAAGAGCGTCGCTGGCTGGATGTTGCCGTCTTGCACATTGCCCAGATCAAACCCGACGCCTGAGCGCGCGGCCACGTCAGCGTCGCCGGTGCAATCGATGACGAGCCTCGCGCGCACGACCGAAAGTCCGCTTTTGTTAGCGATGACGACGCCGGATATGCTGCCGCCCTCGGTCAGCACATCGACAAACTGCGTATGCAGCAATAGCTCCGCGCCCGACTCCAGGATCATACCCGTCGTCACCGTCTTGAAGCATTCGTGATCGAACGGACCGACGTTTGCGTGCCCGATCTTATAAAAACCGGATTTCGGGTGTTCGCCGGGAATGTCCGCGGGGTCGATCGCGCCGCCCAATGCGACCATTCGATCCACGACCTCCTTGAACATACCCCGGATAACCATTTTCTCGTTCTTGGAATCAAACGAGGTCATGAACGGACCGACGAGTCCGGTGGTCGCCGCGCCGCCGACCGCCCCGCATTGTTCGATCACCATCGTCTTCGCGCCGCCTCGGGCGGCGGCCACTGCCGCGCAGATACCGGCGGGGCCCGCGCCCATCACCAACACGTCCACCTCTCGGTAAATCGGAAGCTCTTTACAGTACGCCATGCTCGCCATGTTAATCCCTCTTTCCAATACGGGTATGCCGCGCCGTTCTGGCGCGGCATACTGCTTGTCGTCCGTCCCATCAGGCCTCCGCAAACGGTTTGCCCGATGAATTGAGTGCAGCTACTTCAAGCTGTCGGCGTAGGCCACGAGCTCCGCGCGGACTTCCTCGCCGCCAGCCACGGTCCAGTCGGACTGGAAGGTCGCGAGGTCGTCAATCGTGCGGGTACCGGAGAGCACCTGCAGAATGAAGTCCTGGAGACTCTTGAAGAGCGACGTGTTGTACTTGGTGTAGGCCGGGGTTGCCGGCTTGAACGCAAACGTGTTATCCACAAAGATCTCGGGGGTCTTCTCGTTGGCCGCAATGGTGATGGCGTCGAAAGCGGCCCACTGTGCGTCGGACTTGCGGATGCGCGACGGCCACTGCTTCTCATAGGCGGGTTGGTCAGTGGCGTCGATATACCAGAAGGAGTCGCCGCGCTCGTCGGCGAAGATCGGGTTGATCGGCTGGATCATGCCCTTGTCGTCGTAGGTAAAGTGGGTGTCCTCCACGCCGATGCAGATGAACAGCTGCTGCTGAACCTTCAGGTTGATCCAGTTGATGGCGTCGGCGGCGTTCTTGCTGGAGCGCAGCACGCAGGACACTTGGTTGAGCGCCTCGGTGCGCATGTACTTGCAGGTGCCATCGGAGCCTTTGAGCGCGCCGATGTAGCCGATGTCGTCGAAGGTCAGGCCCAGGTTTTCGATCTGCGCGGGGGTGGTTACCTGTACGCCCGGGCGCAGCGAGCAGGCGATGATGGCCTTGCCGGAGGCGAACTTTTCGTTGACGGTGCTGATGGTGTTGACGGCCCAGTCAGGGTCAAGCAGGCCTTCCTTGTTCAGCTTGGTCAAGAATTCGATCATCGCCGGGAAGCCGGGCGCCTCGGTCATGTAGTACACGCTTCCGTCGTCTGCGACCATCCAGTCGGCGTAGATGCCAAAAGCGCTGGCGATGGTCTTGGGGATGACCCAGTTCTCGTTGCCCTCCGAAGCCTCCCGGTACGGGCCGGCAAAGAGGATGTACTCATCGCCGTAGGTCTTTTTCAGGGCGACCAGCGCGTCATAAAACTCGTCGATGGTGGTGGGGAGCTTTTCGATGCCGGCGGCCTTCATCAGATCCCAGCGGCAGGCCATGAAGGAGGCGACCTCCTGGCTGTGGGGATACATGTAGGGCACGCCGTAGATGGTGCCTTCGGCGTCGGATAGCGCCTTCCAGGTGGCTTCGCTGTTGCCGGCCAGGATATCCTTGCCGTAGGCGTCCAGAAGGTCGTTGAGCGGCAGCAGCGCGCCCTGTGCCATCAGCGTGCGCCACTGGTTTACGCCCACATTGACCACGTCGTAGTCCGCGCCGCCGGCGACATCCATCAGAAGCTTCTCGTCGGCGTTTTCGGCCGGCAGCGAGAAGTACTCCACGTCGTAGCCGGTGGCTTCCTTGATGACCGGCACCATGTAGTCCGCGTTCACGTCAAAGCCCACGTTGACGCCCAGTCGCTTGAGGGTCACGTTGCCGGGGCCCTTCAGCGCGGGCACTTCCGCGCTGGCCAGAGGCGCGGCCAATGCCAAGAGGAGAAGGCAGGCGAGCGCTAGAGACAGCATTCTTTTCATTCGGATATCCCTCCATTTCGAATTATCCCAAACCGCACCACGCGGTCAAGATCCCTAATTACCCACCGAGCCATGGGTCTGCTTCGTTTCCGGATTATCCCTTCACCGATCCGATCGTAATGCCCTGGATCATATAGCGCTGGACGAACGGATACATCGCGATGATCGGAATCAGCGACATCGTGACCGCCGCCGCGACCATACCATCGGTGGTCACATTCAAGGAGATTGCCGCGCTGCCGCTGCTCCAGCCGCTGTACAGGTTCTCCGCGAAGGCTTGGCCGTTGTTGATGATGTCGTAGAGGTACAGCTGCATCGTGCGCATCTCGGTGGAGTTGGTGTACATCATCACATGAAAGTAGTTATTCCAGTAGTTGATCGCATAGAGAAGGGCGACGGTGGCGAGAACGGGCTTGGACATCGGACAGACGATGTGGATGAGCGTGCGGATGTCGCCCGCGCCGTCGATCATGGCGGACTCCTCGATGCTCTCCGGCAGACCCTCGAAGTAGTTCTTGACGATAAACATGTTGAACTGCACGATCGCGAACGGCATGATGCAGGCCCAGTAGGTGTTGTAGATGCCGATTGTGCGGATCACCATGTAGGCCGGGATGATGCCGCCGAAGAACACCATGCTTATCACGTACAATACCGTCACCAGCCTTCGGCCCTTGAAGCCGGGCTTGGAGAGCGGGTAGGCGGTGGTGATCGTCGTAACCATGGAAATCAGCGTGCCCAGCACAAAAACAACGAGCGAGTTCTTGAGCGCCGTAAAGAAGCTGGTCTTGGTCAGGACATACTGAATCGTCTCCAACTGGAAGCCGTTCGGCCAGAACAGCACCTGGCCTGCCGTCACCCGCGTACCCAGGCTCACCGCCTTGGAGATCACATGCAGGCAGGGAAGCAGTGCCATCAGGGCGAACAGCGTCAGCGCTACATTGGAGATGACGATGGTCAGTTTTTCGCTGGAGTCCAGCGGGATGCCGCGTTTATACTTGACCGAATGCATATCGCCACCTCCTTACCAAATGCTGCGGTTCAACAGTTTCTTGCTCACCGCGTTCGCCCCGACGATCAGCACAAACGCGATGACCGAATTGAACAGGCCCAGCGCCGTCGACTGCGCGAAGTTCATCTGGCCCATGCCCAGGCGGTAGACGTAGGTCTGGATGATGTCCGCCACGTCGTAGACCGCGGGGTTGTAAAATACCAGCACCTGCTCAAAGCCGGTGTCCAGGATGTAGCCCACCTTGAGGATCAGCATCAGCACGATCGTCGGCGTCAGCCCCGGCAGTGTGATGTGCCAGATCAGTCGCCACTTGCCCGCGCCGTCGATTCGGGCTGCCTCGTAGAGCCCTGGGTCGATGGCGGTGATTGCCGCTAGGTAGATCACCGTGTTGTAGCCGATCTCCTTCCAGCCCTCGGTAAAGACCAGCAGGCCTCGGAAGAGCCCAATGTCGGTGAAAAAGCGCACCCGCTCAAGGCCCAGCGCGGCTATGGCACCGTTGACGATGCCGTAGGAGCCCAAGAGCGAATAAAAGATGCCAAACACAATGACCCAGGAGAAGAAGTACGGCACATAGATGGACGTCTGCAGCAGCCGCTTGTACGCTTTGTTGCGAATCTCATGGAGCAGCATCGCGCAGACGATGGGGATAGGGAAGAGAAACAGGATTTTATAGCCGTTGATGATGAGCGTGTTGGCGAGCACCTTGCCGAACTGCGAGCTGGCAAACAGTTTATCAAAGTTTTGCATGCCCACCCAGGGGCTTTTTGAGATGGCGTCGATGGGGTTCGCGCCCGCGAAGATGTTGTAATCCTTGAACGCCATCAGGATGCCGTACAGCGGCGCGAATTTGTACACGATCAGGAAGATGAGGCCCGGCACCAGCATCAGATACAGCGTCGGGTGCCGCCTGAAGTACACAAAGAAGTTGTGTACCTTGTTCCGAAATGGGATTTTATGTTTCCCGGCCGTTGCGCGAACGCGCGGCTGAGTTTGCGCCATGACCTGTTCTTCCTTTCTGGCCAGCGGAGTTTGGATTTATTGCCCAATTCACATTCCGATGTTCAGTCTAATCCTACCACAAATATTGACGATGGTAAACGCTCATCCTTTTGATCTTCTGGTTCAAATGTTCAAAATGTATGCCTGGCACACGGGTCTTTCGGACATGCCCAAGCCCGGAAAGGGCAAAAATACAGGCTGTGGAGGCCGCGCGGGCAGGCGCGGCCTCGGCGTTCGGGTTCTTTGGATTCCGGGTCAAGCGTCCGCTTCGCCGAAGCGGGCGGGCAGCACGATGGATACGCAGGTGCCCGAACCCTCCCGCGAAGCAACCTTGAACGACGCGGCGGCACCTCCGAACAGCATCAACCGCTTGCGCACGTTCGCCACGCCGTAGCCCTCGTCGCGCCCGGCCTCCCGTGTTTCCAACCGGACACGGGTCTCCTCCGGCATGCCACTGCCGTTATCCTCGATTTCGATCAAAACGCGTTCGCCTTCCAGCCACGCGCGAAGAGTCAGCCTTCGGTCCGGTTCCTCGCAGTGCATCAGGCCGTGCAGCAGCGCGTTCTCCACCAGCGGCTGCAGCGAGAACCTGGGCATCCGGCACTTTAGCGCCTCCGGCTCGGCTTCGATTTCCACCTTAAACGCGTTTTTAAACCGGCGCTGCATGATACCCAGGTAGTTCTCCGTCAGCGCCAGCTCCTCCGAGAGCGTGACCGAGCCCGGCCCTTTGTTGATGCTCATGCGCAGGTACTTCGAGAGCGCGTTGACCATCCACACGCCGTTTTCCATGTCCCCGTCCGCAATCATCCACTTGATCACGTCCAGCGTATTGTACAGAAAGTGCGGCTTGATCTGCGCCTGCAGCGCCTGCATCTGGTATTCGGAGATGGCGAGGCGGTTCTGGTAACGCTCCTCGACGATCCGCTGCGCTGCGGACGCCATCTTGCCCGCGCTAGTGCGAAGCCTGGAAAGCGCGTCCATCCTGCCGCGCTCCTTGCCCGAGGTCACGCCGCTATCGCTCTCCAGCGCTTGAACCGCTTGGTTGACCAGCAGCGTCGTGCGACTTAGCATGATGTAATAGGCGATCATCATCACGATGACCAACGCCACCAGAACCGCCGCCGTGGCCACCACCGCCAGAAGCCCCGCGGCCGGCCCTTCGGGCCTCGGAAGCGACGCGCGGTCGGTGGTGGCGACGAGATACCAGCCGCAGGTGTCGAGCCGTTCGAACGCGGTCAGCCTGCCGTCCGACATGGAGCCGAATGCGGCGGATCGAACCTTTTCCATCTGCTCGGGAGATAGCGCCGTTTCGCCCACCCGGCTTCGGTCGGCGTGGGCAATCACCGCGCCCTCCGGATTCACCAAAAAGAGCTCCGAGCCTTCGGTGCCCCCCGTCTCAAACAATCTGCCTATGCTGTCCACGTCGATGTCCAGGTACAGCGCGCCGACGATCTGGTCGTAGTTCTTGCTGCCGGAGACCACCGCGACGCAGGAAATTGCAGTGATGCTCCCAAGCATACCGGTGGAGACCCTGCGGGCCTCCTGCCAGAACACGCCACCGCGCCGGTCGCCCAGCAGGTTCTGAAAGTCCGGGTCGTCAACAAGCGCCTGAAGCGAGAAGAACATATCGCCCTGCCGGGAGTACATCTTGCCCTCGGGGACGTACAGGCGCAGCTTTGCGATCATGTACTTGCCAATATACTGGTTGAGCACGCGCGTCATATCGGAATACTCCTGCAGCTGCCCTTCCATCGCCGCGCTGGAGTTGAGATAGGGGTAGACCGTACCCAGCAGCGTTCTCGCGCTGTCGGCGGTCTGCTGCAGCCGGTAGTCGAGGTTGCTTCTAGCCTGCTCGAGCGAAAGCTGCATGCCGCGCAGCACTTCCGACTCCACCGCGGTGGCGGTCGACTGCGCGTACAGCCTGACAGACGCGGCCGAAAGCCCGACCAGTGCCGCCACCAGCGCTGCCAGCACGACGATGCTCAGGTACAGGTTCCGCTTTGGAAACGTGCCCCCCATGGCTACTTGCCCCTCCGACCGCCCAGCATGGCGCTCTCCCGGTATTCGCTGGGCGAAAGCCCGGTGTATTTTTTAAAGAGCTTTGAGAAATAGCTGGGGGAGAGGTAGCCTACCATGAAGCACACGTCGTAGAGCAGTATGCCGGAATCGGTGAGCAGATCCTTGGCGTGGCGGATGCGCTCCAGCGTAATGTATTCGTTGATGGTCTTTCCGGTCTGCTGCTTGAACAGTACGCACAAGTATGTCGGCGTCAGGTAGACCTCCTGCGCGAGGCTGTTGACCGAAAGCCGCTGGGCATACGCTCGGCCGATGATCTCCTTGACGTGCTGGATGACCGCGCTGGGCTGCGGCTGGCTGCGGCTATGCAGCAGGATGGTCACTTCTTCATACGCTTCGGCGAGCAGCGCCTCCTGCTCTTCCGGCCCCTGGCACAGCAGGAAGCGCTCCATAAGCTGCCGCTGCGACGCGTACACGCCTTTTTCACGGGTTGAGATGTTGGTCAGCAGCCGCGCGGGCAGTAATAGCAGAAAGATAAGGAAGTTCTGCCGCTCGTCCAGCGTCGGGATCTGGCGCACGTAGTCCATGAAGCCGCGCCGCACGCCGTGAACGGCCGCGACGTCGCCGCGCATGACCGCCTCCAGGATCTCCTTCTCCGCCCGCTCACGGGCACGCTTGAGATCGTCCAGCTCCTCGTACTTTTTCACGGAGATCGGAAGCTCCGAGTCGATTTGGTAGCGCATTTCGATCGCCTCGCAGGCGCTCTGGTAGGCGTCCCGGATCTTGAGGATACCCGAGAAGCGGCCGCTGATGCCGATGGACACCTCCGCGCCCAATTCCCGGAGGAGACGCTCGCGCACGCTTGCGGCCACTTCCAGGAACGCCGTCTCGCAGTCGTCGCCCTCGGCGTCGGCGATCAGGATATACTCAGAGAGCCTGTCCATAAAGCAGATGCTGGAGTTGTGGCGGGCGAGCACTTCCTCACAGATCGACTGGATCTTCAGGCCAAAGAGCATGCGCTCCTTCTCGCTCAAGCCGCCGGCGACCTGCCACTTGTTTTCGAGCCGGACGACCATGACTGCGTAATGAATATCGTCCGAAAGCGGAATGCCAAGGAATTGCAGTTCGCTCAGCGCAGCCGCCTCGTCTTCATCGCTCTCGCGCAATAGCGCCGAGAGCCTTCGATTGCGCAATAGCGGCATCGACTGGGCGAGCAGTCCCTCCATCTCGGAGAGCTTCTTCTCGCGGTTTTGCTCCTCGCCGATCATACCCACCACGCGGCCCAGCGTTTGGTCCATTTCGTCGATGTCGATGGACTTGAGGATATAATCCACCGCGTCCAGCTTGAGCGCGTCCTTCAGGTACCCCACGTCCGCGTGGCCGCTGACGAAGAGGATCTTGGTGCGCGGGTACATTTGCCGCACCCGCTTCGCCAGCTCGATGCCGTCCATGTAAGGGGTACAGACGTCGGTGACCACCAAATCCACCGGATGCCCGCGCAAGAAGTCATAGGCCTCCTGCCCATTCGGGAAGGCACCGACGATCTCCACGTTGTGCCTGTGCCAGTTCACATGGTTTTGGAGGCCCCGCAGCACCGCCTCTTCGTCATCTACCAGAATGGCCTTGTACACCTTGGGCGCCCCCCTTTCCAATTGGATGCCAAACCCTGCAGGCTCTCATCTTTATGCGATACCGCGCGGGAACGAATTCCTTACCAGTGCGCCTGACTGGTGATGGAAACATACCCGACGAAGAATCCGCAGATTTTGCATGACTTCTTCCTTCACGATCAAAAACCTCGGGGGTTTTTACCTCTTTAATACATTTCCTTGGCGTGGGCTAGGCTCGAGCATCACATCGCTCTGGCGCAGCAGCTTGCGAACCTCCTGAACGTCCACCTCGCCCGGGTAGACGCCATGTTTGACCGCCAGCGCCGCGCCGACCCCCGCGCCCTGGCCCATCGCCATCAGCGGCGGCATCACGCGGGCGGAGCTGAGCGCCACGGCATCCATCGATGCGCACCGCCCGCTGAACATCAGGTTTCGGATGTCGCGGGAGACGGTCATGCCGTAGGGAAGCCCATAGGGCCTCACCTTTTTGACGATGGTGCTCGCGCCCGCGCCGTCGTGGATGTCGATGATGTAGGAGCCGATGCCCACCGAGTCCTCGCCGATCACGCCGTTTTCCAGCATTTCCTCGGTCAGCGCGGAGATCCCGCGGAAGCGGCGGGTCTCCCGCACGCCCAGGAACGGGTAGATCTGCGTCAGGTAGCAGTTTTCAAAGCCGGGCACGTGCTTCCGGAGCGTATCGACCAGCTTCAGGTTCTGGATGTGGCCGTCGATTTCTGCGCGGGTCAGGTCGAACACGTCGCTGCCGTCGATACCCAGATGCCGGGTGCAGTTGAGGTGCACCTCACCCGGGATCAGGCTCTGGATGCTGATGATGGTGTCGCGGTCCACCGGCAGCTCGCCCGCTTCCTTCAACTCCGCGAACAGCTTGCGAAAGCCCACCAGCACGTGGTGGTGCGGATTGGAACGAAGATAAGACGCATCGTAGCCGGGGTAGGTTTCAATGGTGGGCGCCAGCTGCATCTGCTCGGGATGTTGTTCGAGGTAGTCGATGATCCGGTCGAAATTCACGCCGCCCACTGTGCACATGAGCGTCGGCGGCTGCAGCACGCCCGTGCCCTTCTGCCCCATCTCAAACGTCGCGCCCGCGAGGTAGCCCACGTCGCCGTCGCCTGTGGCGTCGATGAACACTTTAGCGTGGGCCTCGATCCTGCGCGCCTTTCCAAACAGCGTAACCGCCCGGAGCACCCCGTTTTCGACATTGGTGTCGATGACCTGGGTGTGCAGCAGGATCTCTACGCCCGCATCCTGGCACATCTCCAGCGCGACGACCTTGAATACCTCATGGTCGTAGATCGTCACAGAATCGTGCAGCGGGCACCAGTGGTGCGGGCTGACGGCGTTTTTCACCGCGAGGTTATCGATGAACTCCTGCGCGATGCCGCGGATCACTTGGTTTCCGTCCTTGTCCAGGTAGGCAAGCAGCGGTAGGCCGATCGTCAGGTTGCCGCCCAAAAAGCCGTTTTTCTCCACCAGCAGCACCTTCGCGCCGCCCCGCGCTGCGGCGATCGCGGCGGGCAACCCGCCCGGTCCGCCGCCGACGACCACCACGTCATATTCCGCGATGCCCGTTTTCATAGGTTCTCCTCCTCAAATCCTCGTTCACAGAAATCCCTGCTTATAGTATAGACGCTCGGATTTTCAAAGTCAATTCTGGAGAGAATAATCAAAAAGAATGGGACAGCATCAAAATAATGAGCTACAACCCGTGCAAATATCAAACGATCGTGCGTTGACAGCGCCGACAGCGGGGTGCTACCATCAGGCAGGGGCGGCAAACACCGACGAAACAGAACCTCCCCGCAACGACGCGAGTACCGGAGGGTTTTATGGTCTTTATCAAAAAAGAGGCCCCGGTCGCGGGCGCCTATGACGTGGTGGTATGCGGGGGCGGGCCCAGCGGCTTCATCGGGGCGATCGCCGCGGCGCGGGGCGGAGCAAAGGTGGCACTCATCGAGCGCTACGGCTTTCCGGGCGGCATGGCTACAGCCGGTCTCGTCGCCCCAATCAGCGAATTCTGCTACAATGGGAGATTGGTCGTCGGCGGGATCCCGTGGGAGTTCGCCGGGCGGCTGGAAGAGGCGGGCGGTGCGACGATCGAGTACCCGCTGGGCAGTGTGTGTTTCGACCCCGAAGCCTACAAGCTCCTGGCGCAGCGGATGCTGCTTGAGGCGGGCGTGGAACTATACCTGCATGCGTATCTCACGGACTGCGTCATGGATTCGGGCCGGATTACCCACGCGGTCTTTGAGGGAAAGGGCGGCGCGCATGCACTCGAAGGGCGGTATTTCCTCGACTGCACTGGGGACGGAGACCTCTCGGAAATGGCGGGCGTGCCGATGCAGATTTACCCCGCTCCCACTCAGCCCGCGTCGCTGTGCTTCTGCCTGGGCGGTGTGGACGCAATGCGCATCCCCAAAATCCGCCACGAGCTTCAGGGTGTCAACTACCACATTGAGTCCTTCCAGGATGTGCTCTTGCCGCTTGCGGAGCGGGGCGCGATCCCCAAATTCGGCGGACCGTGGATGTGCTGGATGCAGTCGGCCAATAGCGTGCTGGTCAATATGACCCGCGCGGAGGGTGACATGGCGGACGAGCGGGATCAGACCCGCCTAGAATGTCGGTTGCGGGAGGACGCGTTCCGGCTGGTGGAGGCACTGCGGGAGAATATTGAAGCGTTCAAAAACGCCCGCATCCTCTACACCGCGGCGCAGGTTGGCGTGCGAGAGACGCGGCACATTCGGGGCATACACGTGCTGACCGGGCAGGAGTACGCCGCTGCCCACCGTTTCCCGGACGCGGTGGGCCGGGGCGCACACCCCATCGACATACACTCGTCCTCCGGCGGCGGGCAGAAGTGCGAATTTTTGAAGGAAGCCGCCTACATTCCCTACCGCTCGCTGATCGCGGAGGGTTTTCCGAACCTCCTGGTGCCTGGCCGATCATTCTCCGCCGACCGGGAGGCTTCAGCCTCGGCGCGGGTACAGGCATCGATGATGGGTCTCGGACAGGCGGCGGGCTACGCCGCCGCGCAGTGCGCCGCGTCGAACCGAAGCGTTCAGGATGCAGACATTGACGCGCTGCGCGAAACGCTGATCGCGGGTGGGGCAAACATCTAGTCGGACGAGCATATGCCAACCCCAAGGGATTTGTCAGCCCAAGCGGGTCACCCGCTTTGGGCTAGGGTTGCCCGGGATACCACCACAGACGCGCTGTGTGAAACGCTGATCAGGATGCAATCATTTGGCTGAACAAGCAACTCTTGAGTTCTGTGCTACAGTGCCGTAACGAGCGTGATCCGGTACCGCGCGGTTTTTCAAACATCCTCCATCTTCGTCCACTATTCGTACATTTTGGAGTGAAAACCATCCTTTCTTCCGTACAGATCAGCTCCATACCCCAATTAACACTTGTATTGACATCCGCCTGACATCACCCGTTTTATGCATGTATGCAAAGTCTCACTGCTTTTTACAGCCGATTTCTCCCATGACTCTGACCCGGGATCAGCGATACCGAAGCCATAATTACCGTAAATCCACCAAAACGACCGCAAAACACCCCATCCGACCCGCCAAAACCCCATTTTGGGCGTTGACTTTGCCTAAAAACCCTGCTATAATGATCTACGCTGGTTTTTGCCTTGGAGAGATGGCCGAGTGGTTGAAGGCGCTGGTCTTGAAAGTCCTAGATGATCCTGCGAACCCAGCAAATACGGGGCTTCTGCCGATGTTTGACATCGGCATATTTGATAATGTAAATCTGATGGCGAAAAGGCGATGCGATCCCATCTGGAAATGAGAGTGTCCCCAACTTCGTGGAAATTGGGAAGGCGACAGCACCGGGACATTCTGGTTTAAACGTCTCTCTGGCCATAACGATGGCATACCGCGAGTTCGAATACGATAAGGCGAAGGCATCCCTGGAGCTACTGACGGACAACCTTGTCTACCGGTATCCCAGGGCGGCGGACAGCCTGCGGGAAGGACTTGAGGAAACGCTGACCGTTCACCGCCTGAAGCTGCCCGGCTGCTCCGGCAGACGCTTTCCTCCACCAACGCGATGGAATCGGGTGCATTGGGATTATCCGCCGCGTGTGTAACTTTAAGAATGGCGCGATGACCCTTCGCTACGCCGCCGCGGGCCTCCTTGAAGCGGAGCGCGGCTTCCGTAGGATCAAGGGTTACAAGCAGATCCCTGTCCTGCAAAACGTCCTCGCTCGATTGACAGAATCTGGAGATTAGGCTATACTGGAATCGGCCTGACCAAGGCTTCAGACGCTTCCCGGCTCTAAATTCCACGACAATTGGGACAGGCTCCAAAATTCTGAGAACCCTTGAAAAAAAGGGGGTATCAGTGATGGGAATTATTGCTGTTGTTTACGCTCTTTCGGTTACCTTAGTATTTTCGGTCTTTATGTTACTAAGTCAATTGGGGATAGTATCGTGGCCGCTAGTATGGGTCTTTTCTCCGTTGTGGGCTGGTGCTATGTTGCCCGTTATAGCCTTAATCCTAGGTAATCACTGATTTAATCCAGCAGGGCGGCATGGTATAATAAGGGAAAAAGCGACACGGTGATGAAGATGGAAAAGCAGCAAAGCTTGGCGGATATCGAATATGGGAACCGGAAACGGAAGACCAGACGGGATGAGTTTCTGGCGATCATGGAAGAAGTCATCCCGTGGGGGGAATGGACGGCGCTGGTGGAACCGTACTACCCAAACGGGAAGCGCGGGCGTCCGCCACGGGGTGTAGAAACGATGCTGCGGATGTATCTGCTGGCGAATTGGTTCAATCTGTCGGATGAAGGCGTGGAGGATGCCATCTATGACAGCTATGCGTTTCGGAAGTTCATGGGGGTAGACTTTCTGGGGGAGGCACAGGTGCCGGACGCGACGACGCTGTGCAAGTTCCGGAAAACGCTGAATGAAAAAGGGATCACGAAGCTGTTGTTCGATACGACGAAAGCATTTCTGGAGCGGCATGGGAAGGTAATGCATGGAGGAACGATCGTGGACGCGACGATCATCGAAGCTCCGACATCGACGAAGAACGCGGACAAGCAGCGCGACCCCGAGATGCACCAGGTGAAGAAAGGGAACGAGTGGCACTTCGGGGAACGGCTGCACATCGGGGTGGACGCGGGGACGGGGTACATCCATTCGATGGAGGTCACGCCGGCCAACATAAATGAGCGAGAGGTTGTGCCTCGTCTGATCCGCCCGGACGACGACGTCATGTACGGCGACGCTGGATATACCGGGCTGGCCAAGCGGCCGGAGATTCAGATAGATCCGCACTTGTCCCGTATCGACTACCGAACGAATACGCGCAACCGGCTTCATTGGAGAACCCAGGCGCCCGGCTTTGATTGGGATCGGTCTATGGAGTACCAAAAATCCCGGGTTCGAAGCAAGGTAGAATACGTCTTCCTCATCATCAAGCGATTGTTCGGGTATCGCAAGGTTCGTTACCGAGGGCTTGAGAAAAACAGAACCCATGCGTTCATCCTGGGAGTCTGCGCCAATCTGCTTATGTTGGCGCAATCGGGATGGCGCATGGGTATCGAGGCTTCCTGAGCAGGGCATATGGGTGCTTGGGCCAGCTTTTTGAGCTGCGAAACATGAATCTCTGGCCGCTTGCTGAGTGCTGCACCCTACTAAACCATTTATTCAGTGATTACCTAGATAACAGCGACGCGACATCAACGGCACTGGACTATACACGTTCCAGGCCGCCAGCCGCTCGGATGCCCTCGGATCGAGGTGACCATGGCTCCCAACAAAGGCGATGAATCTTACCCTCCGGTCGTGCGACCGGAAGGTACCCCTGAATACGAGGCACCCTGGGGTCCGTGGACCACGGGGTGCCAAACATAGCTTCAAGAATCCAATGCTTCAAGAATTCAATGCCTCAAACGCATTTCGGCCACTGGCCGATTCTTGGAGGTATGAATGACCCCTTCCGAAAAAGACGCTGCACGCCGCATGCGCGAAAACGGCGGCAGCTATGGACAGATTGCCAACTCGGTTTGTCTGAAAATACCATCAAATCCTTTTGTCGTCGCATGGGCCTGCGAAACGCTTTGAACCAAACCGCCTGCCCGCGCTGCGGGAAGCCCGTCGTTCCCGGCACGCACGGCCAGCATTGCCGCTTTTGCTCAGACGCCTGCCGGTATGCCTGGGACTATGCGCATCGAGTTTTGGACGGGCATAACGCCGCTTCGCGCACCTGCACCTGCTGTGGTCGGACGTTTTTCAGCTATCCGTCCAGCCAGCGCAAGTATTGCTCCCACGCCTGCTACATCGCCGGATCGTTACGGAAAGGTGGCGCAGAAGCATGCGTGAGGATCAGGCGGTTTGCGATAGGCGGTACCTGACTGGTGTGGCCGTGATGACCGATATGCTCCGGCGCGGGATCATAGATGAAGCGGATTACTCGGCGCTTGAGACAGAAATCGCCTTGAAATATCTGCCGCTCTTCCGCCATGA
>NZ_JBISDI010000056.1:0-16435 GCF_051162045.1 Anaerozeibacter quisquiliarum | reverse complement strand
GTCAAGGTGCTCGGGTAAGGGAATGTGAAGGCGCCGCACGCAAAAGCGTGCGGCGCTTTTGCGTAAGGAGCGGGATGCGGCAGCGCATCCGCCCCGCACCGTGTTAAATATTCGATTCCATGCGCGAATCAACAAAAAGATAACATGCCAATGTTTTTCGGCTATTGATTTTCCATCCATACTTTTGATATAATCCGTATGTTGCGCTACTGTGCGCACCCGCGCGGATGCCGGTTCGCGCAAGTCGTCCGGCGATCGATCACCGTCGGAAGGCGCAGGGATGAAGCGGGAGATTGCGAGCCCACTCGGTAACTTCCGTGGACCAGTCCGCCAATCGGGCGACGGGGCTCATGCCGCGTCGTGCATGCCTTGGAGGATCAAGGCATGCGAAAAAAATACAGGACACGCCCGGCAGCGTGTGCATGAGTTCTTAACAAGGAGGAAGGTTTCATGGCTAACCAGAAGATCCGCATCAAGCTGAAGGCGTACGAGCACGGCGTCATCGACCAGAGCGCCGCGCGCATCGTGGAGACCGCCAAGCGCACCGGCTCGCGCGTTTCGGGCCCGATCCCGCTCCCGACAGAGAAGGAAGTCGTCACCATCCTGCGCTCGCCCCACAAGCACAAGGACTCGCGCGAGCAGTTCGAGATGCGTACCCACAAGCGCCTGATCGACATCCTGAACCCCAACCCCAAGACGGTGGACGCGCTGACGAAGCTTGACCTGCCGGCGGGTGTCGAGATCGAGATTAAGGTTTAACATGGAGGTGCACATAGATGAAAAAGGCAATTCTCGGTAAGAAGATTGGCATGACCCAGATCTTCCTTAAGGATGGTCGTCTGGTGCCAGTCACCGTCGTGGAAGCCGGTCCCTGCCCTGTGACCCAGGTCAAGACGGCGAAAACCGACGGCTACGAAGCGGTTCAAGTCGGTTTCGGTGAGCTCGCTGAGACGCGCGCGAAGAAACTGAAGAACAAACCCGAGCTCGGCCACTTTGCGAAGGCGGGCGTCGCCGCCACCCGGTTCCTGCGCGAGCTGCGCCTTGACGACATCGCCCCCTACAAGGTGGGCGACGCGATCAAGTGCGATGTGTTCGCCGAGGGCGACCGCGTGGACGTGAGCGGCATCAGCAAGGGCCACGGATTCACCGGCGTCATCCAGCGCTGGAATCAGCACACCGGCCCGATGAAGCACGGCTCCAAGTACCACCGGGGCGTGGGTTCGATGGGCGCCAACTCGAGCCCCTCGCGCGTGTTCAAGAACAAACACATGCCCGGCCAGTACGGCGCCGAGCGCGTGACGGTGCAAAATCTCGAGGTCATTCGGGTAGAGGCCGAGCGCAACCTGCTCATGATTAAGGGCGCGATCCCCGGCGCGAACGGCACGCTGGTGGTCGTGAAGAGCTCGGTCAAGGCCTAAAAACGTCGGAAGGAGTGTACGAAAATGCCTAAAGTAGCAATGCTGAATATGCAAGGCGCTCAGGTCGGCGAGATCGAGCTTTCCGACAACACGTTCGGCGCTGAAATTCACGAAGCGGCGATGCACCTGGTCGTGCGCCAGCAGCTCAACGCCAAGCGCCAGGGCACCCAGTCGGCCAAGACCCGCACCGAAGTGCGCGGCGGCGGCCGGAAGATCTACCGTCAGAAGGGCACCGGCAACGCGCGCCATCACTCGCGCCGCGCCCCCCAGTTTACCCACGGCGGCGTGGTCTTCGCGCCCAAGCCCCGCGATTACGGCTTCTCGATCCCGCGCAAGGTGCGCCGGCTCGCGATGAAGAGCGCTCTGACCAGCAAGGTCGTGGACGGCGATTTGATCGTACTGGATAAGCTGGAGCTCAGCGAGTCCAAAACCAAGCTCGTCGCCAAGATGCTCAAGGATCTGGGCGCGACCCGCAAGGCGCTGCTCGTGATCCCGGGCAAGGACGAGTCGATCACCCGCGCCGCGCGCAACATCGAGGGTCTGAAGACCGCCTACGTCAACACGCTCAACGTGCTGGACATACTGGGCCATGACAAGTTCATCGTCACCCAGGACGCCGTGAGACTGGTCGAGGAGGTATACGAATAATGAAGAGCCCCTATGACATCATCCTCCGCCCGGTGCTCACCGAAAAGAGCTACGACGCCATGAACGAGAAGAAGTACACCTTCGAAGTGGCGACGAACGCGGGCAAGACGGAAATCAAGTACGCGGTGGAGGCCATCTTCGGCGTGAACGTCGAATCGGTCAACACCATGCGCATCCAGGGTAAGATCAAGCGCCAGGGCCGCACTCAGGGCCGCCGGCCGGAGCGTAAGAAAGCCATTGTCAAGCTGACCGAAGCCAGCAAGGGCATCGAGTTCTTCGAAGGCATGGCGCAATAAGGAGGGGGAACGCAAGTATGGCCATTCGAGTGTACAAGCCGACCTCGCCCGCGCGGCGTTTCATGTCGGTGCTGTCGTTCAGCGAGTTGACCAAGAAGCGGCCCGAGAAGGCGCTGACCACGGATCTGCGCCACAGGGCCGGCCGCAACAACCAGGGCAAGATCACCGTGCGCCACCAGGGCGGCGGCGCCCGCCGGAAGTACCGCATCATCGATTTCAAGCGCGCCAAGGACGGCATCCCCGCCAAGGTCGCCGCGATCGAGTACGACCCGAACCGCACCTGCTTCATCGCGCTTTTGCACTACGCCGACGGCGAGAAGCGCTACATCCTGGCCCCGCTGGGCCTCAAGGAAGGGGACACCGTGATGAGCGGCCCGACGGCCGACATCATGCCCGGCAACTGCCTGCCGATCGCGGACATTCCGCTGGGCACCCTGATCCACAACGTCGAGATCAAGGCCGGCCACGGCGGCCAGCTGGTGCGCTCGGCCGGTACGGCGGCGCAGCTGGTGGCGAAGGAGGGCAACATGGCCCAAATCCGCCTGCCCTCGGGCGAGGTGCGCAAGGTGTCGATGAGCGCCCGCGCGACCATCGGCCAGGTGGGCAACACCGACCACATGAACGTGCGCATCGGCAAGGCCGGACGTCAGCGGCATCTGGGCGTTCGCCCGAGCGTGCGCGGCGTGGTCATGAACCCCTGCGACCACCCGCACGGCGGCGGCGAAGGCCGCTCGCCGGTCGGCATGCCCGCGCCCATGAGCCCGTGGGGCAAGAAGACCCAGGGCGTCAAGACGCGCAAGCACCGCAAGTATTCCGACAAACTGATCGTCAAGAGAGCCGGCAAGAAGTAATTTCGCCGATGGAAGGAGGCTTCATTCATGAGCAGATCGATTAAGAAGGGCCCGTTCATCCAGCCCGTGCTGCTGTCGCGCGTGCAGGTCATGAACAAAAGCGGCGAAAAGAAGGTCATCAAGACTTGGTCGCGCGCATCCACCATCTTCCCGGATTTCGTGGGCCACACGGTGGCCGTTCACGACGGTCGCAAGCACGTCCCGGTATACGTGACCGAGGACATGGTCGGGCACAAGTTCGGCGAGTTCGCCCCCACCCGTACCTTCCGGGGACACGCCGGGGAAAAAGCGTCCGCCCGCAAGTAGGGGAAAGGAGTGAAACCAAATGGCAACCCGAGTCAGAGAAAAGGCCGCCGCGCGCAAGGCGAACGCCGATAAGCGCCCCCGCGCCGTTGCCAAGTATATCCGCATCTCCTCGCGCAAGGTGCAGGTCGTGATCGACCTGATTCGCGGCAAGAAGGTGGACCAGGCGCTCGCGATCCTGATGTACACGCCCAAATCCGCGTCGCCCGTCGTCGAGAAGTTGCTCAATTCGGCCATCGCGAACGCCGAAAACAACCTGGGGCTCGACCGCGAGAACCTGTACGTCGCCGAGGTGTACGCCAATCAGGGCCCGACGCTCAAGCGCTACTGGGCGCGTTCCCACGGCAGGGCCGACACCATCCTCAAGCGCACCAGCAACATCACTGTGGTGCTCGACCAGGCGAAGTAAGGAGGAAGCGTAAATGGGCCAGAAGGTAAATCCCCACGGCGCGCGCGTCGGTGTCATCCTTGACTGGAGCACCAAATGGTACGCCGGAAAGAAGGATTTTTCCAATAACCTCGTCGAGGATTACAACCTGCGCAAGATGCTCAAGGAGAAGCTCAATCAGGCGGGCATCTCCCACATCGACATCGAGCGCGCCGCCGGCAAGGTCACGGTCAGCGTGTTTACCGCCAAGCCCGGCATCGTGATCGGCAAGGGCGGCGCGGGCGCCGAGACGCTCAAGAAGCAGATCGAGGCCTTCACCGGCAAGAGCGTCAGCCTCAACATCCTCGAGATCAAGAACCCCGAGACCAACGCGCAGTTGGTCGCCGAGAACATCGCCCAGCAGCTCGAGAAGCGCATTTCGTTCCGCCGCGCGATGAAGCAGAGCCTGGGCCGCGCCATGAAGGCCGGCGCGAAGGGCATCAAGACCAGCGTATCGGGGCGCCTCGGCGGCGCGGACATCGCGCGCACCGAGGGCTACCACGAGGGTTCGATCCCGCTGCAGACGCTGCGCGCCAACATCGACTACGGATTCGCCGAGGCCAAGACCACTTATGGCCGCATCGGCGTAAAGGTTTGGATCTACAAGGGCCAGGTGCTGCCCAAGGCCAAGAAGGCCCCCGCCGCGCCCGCCCGCAGAACGGAAGGGGGAAAATAGTCATGCTGATGCCGAAGAGAGTAAAGCGCCGCAAGGTGATGCGCGGGCGCATGAAGGGCAAGGCGCTGCGCGGCAATTTCCTCGCCTACGGCGAACTCGGCCTTGTCGCCACCACGCCCGGCTGGGTGACCAGCCAGCAGATCGAGGCGGCGCGCCAGGCGCTCACCCGCCACACCAAGCGCGGCGGCCAGGTCTGGATCAAGATCTTCCCCGACAAGCCGGTGACGGCCAAGCCCGCCGAGACCCGAATGGGTTCGGGCAAGGGCTCGCCCGAGTACTGGGTGGCTGTGGTGAAGCCGGGCCGCGTGCTGTTTGAGATCGCCGGCATTCCGGAAGAGACCGCTCGCGAAGCGCTTCGACTGGCCTCGCACAAGCTGCCGATCAAGACGAAGCTCATCAAGCGCGAAGCCGCCGAGGGGGGTGCCGACGAGTGAAGAACAAGGAGTTCAAAGAGCTGATGGAGAAGACGACGGCCGAGCTCGACAAGACGCTTCAGGATAAGAAGGCCGAGCTGTTCAACCTTCGGTTTCAGTTGGCGACCGGCCAGTTGGAGAACACCATGGCGATTTCCGCTTGCAGGCGCGACATCGCCCGCGTCAAGACCATCATCCGCCGGCGCGAACTAGAGGCGTGACATCACGCGAAAGGAGGCGTACTGAACCATGGCCGAAGTGAGAGGCATTCGCAAGACCAATACCGGCGTCGTGGTGTCCGACAAGATGGACAAGACGATCGTCGTTGAGATTCGCACCCGCGTCAAGGACCCGCTCTATGGCAAGATCATGAACCGTACCGAGAAGCTGAAGGCGCATGACGAGAACAACGAGTGCGGCATTGGCGATACCGTTCGCGTGATGGAAACCCGTCCGCTGTCCAAGGATAAGCGCTGGCGCCTGGTGGAGATCGTCGAGAAGGCCAAGTAAGGGCGACCTGCGGCCGCCCGCCCCCGATCGATCTTGCCAGATTGCTACAAGGAGGAAGGAACGAAATGATTCAGCCGCAAACCCGGTTAAAGGTTGCCGATAATTCCGGCGCGAAGGAAATCATGTGTTTCCGCGTGCTGGGCGGCTCTTTCCGCCGCACGGCCGGCGTGGGCGACGTGATCGTCGCCTCGGTCAAGACCGCGACGCCCGGCGGCACCGTCAAGAAGGGCGACGTAATCAAGGCCGTCATCGTGCGCACGCGCAAGCAGTATCGCCGCCCCGACGGCAGCTATATCCGCTTTGACGACAACGCCGCCGTCATCATCAACGACCAGAAGCAGCCCCGCGGAACCCGCATCTTCGGGCCTGTCGCACGCGAGCTCCGCGAGAAGGATTATATGAAGATCGTCTCGCTGGCGCCCGAAGTGCTGTAATGGAGGTGTACGCAAGTGAAGCCTAAACTCAACGTCAAGACGGGCGACACCGTCGTGGTCATCTCCGGCGCCAACAAGGGCAAGTCGGGCAAGATCAAGAAGGCCTTCCCCAGCGAGGGCAAGGTGATCGTCGAAGGCGTGGCGATGGTCAAGCGCCATCAGAAGCCGCGCGGCCAGGGGATGCAGGGCGGCATCATCGAGAAGGAAGCGCCGATCCAGGTATCCAACGTGATGCTGCTGTGCCCCAGCTGCAAGAAGCCCACGCGCGTCGGACATAAGTTCGTCGAGGTGGGCGGCAAGCAAAAAAAGGTGCGCGTCTGCAAGAAGGCAAACTGCGGCGCGGCCATCGACAACTAACGGAGAAGGAGGACATGACCCATGGCACGGCTCAAGGATAAATATGTTAAAGAAGTCATTCCTGCTCTCCAGCAGAAGTTTGGCTACAAGAACGTGATGGAAGTCCCGCGGCTTGAGAAGGTCATCATCAACATGGGCCTGGGCGATTGCAAGGACAACGCCAAGGCGCTCGAGGTGGCCGTGGCGGAGCTGTCGACGATCAGCGGTCAGAAGCCGCTTGTGACCAAGGCCAAGAAGTCGATCGCAAACTTCAAGCTGCGCGCCGGCATGAACGTGGGCGCGAAGGTCACCCTGCGCGGTGAGCGCATGTACGAGTTCAGCGACAAACTGGTCTCGATCGTGCTGCCGCGCGTGCGCGACTTCCGCGGCGTATCGAACAAGGCGTTCGACGGGCGCGGCAACTACGCGCTGGGCGTACGTGAGCAGTTGATCTTCCCCGAGATCGAGTATGACAAGGTTGACAAGATCCGCGGCATGGAGATGATCTTCATCACGACCGCCAAGACCGACGAGGAAGCCAGGGAACTGCTCAGCCTGCTGGGCATGCCGTTTGCGCAGGCGTAATGAAGGAGGATATCAAGCGTGGCTAAGACAAGCATGAAGGTAAGGCAGTCGAGAACGCCCAAGTTCTCCACCCGCGCCTACACCCGCTGCCGCATCTGCGGCCGTCCGCACGCGGTGCTGCGCAAGTACGGCGTGTGCCGCATTTGCTTTCGCGAGCTGGCGTACAAAGGTCAAATTCCCGGCATGAGGAAGGCCAGCTGGTAAGCGGGCATAACGGAAGGAGGTACCACAATGATCATGAACGATCCCATCGCGGATATGCTGACCCGAATCCGAAATGCCCTGGTGGCCCGGCATGAGACCGTAAGCATGCCTGCTTCCAACACGAAGAAGGCGATCGCCAAGATCCTGCTCGATGAGGGGTATATCAAATCGTTTGACTGTCTGGAAGACGGCGTGCAGGGTCAGATCAAGGTTGGTCTGCGCTACACGCAGGGCAAGCAGTCGGTCGTCCGGGGACTCAAGCGCATCTCCAAGCCCGGCTTGCGCGTCTACGCGAAGAGCGACGAGCTGCCCACAGTGCTGAACGGCCTGGGCGTCGCGATCATTTCGACGTCGCAGGGCGTCATGACCGACAAGGCGGCTCGCAAGGCCGGCGTCGGCGGCGAAGTGCTGGCGTACATCTGGTAACGAAGGTTGCCGCAAGTCTAATTGGAGGTGCAGACAAATGTCTCGAATCGGAAAGCTTCCGATTAACGTGCCCGCCGGGGTGAGCGTGACGATCGATCAGGACAACCTGGTCACCGTCAAGGGCCCCAAGGGGACGCTGAGTCAGAAGGTCCATAAGGATATCGCCGTCGGGCAGGACGGCGCGGTGCTTACCGTGTCCCGCCCGTCCGACAGCAAGCCGCACCGCGCGATGCACGGGCTGTACCGCGCGTTGATTAACAACATGGTGCTAGGCGTCACCACGGGCTTTCAGAAGGTATTGCTGATGGAAGGCGTCGGCTACCGCGCGACCGTCGATGGCAAGAAGCTGACCCTGGCGGTGGGCTACAGCCATCCGGTCGTGTTCGAAGCGCCCGAGAACGTCAAGTTCGAAGTGCCCGCGCCCACCCGGATCGTGGTGCAGGGCATCGACAAGCAGGTGGTCGGCGCGATCGCGGCCGATATCCGCGACGTGCGCCGCCCGGAGCCGTACCTCGGCAAGGGCATCCGCTACGATGGCGAGATCATCCGCCGCAAGGAAGGCAAGTCGGGCAAGAAGTAAGGAGAGGGGGAACCGCACATGTTCAAGAAACGGGATCGCAACGAAGTCCGCGTGATTCGCCACGAGCGCGTCCGCAAGAAGATCAGCGGCACGCCCGCTCGTCCGCGGCTGTGTGTCTATCGGAGCCTCGGCCACATCTACGCGCAGATCGTCGACGATGTCGCGGGCAACACCCTGGTCGCCTGCTCGACCGTCGAAAAGGACATCGCCGCCCAGATTGGCAAGCTGGATAAAAAGGGCGCGAGCAAGCTGGTGGGCAAGGCGCTCGCCGAGCGCGCGCAGGCCAAGGGCATCGTGGACGTGGTCTTCGACCGCGGTGGATACATCTACACCGGTCGCGTGGCCGAGTTGGCAGCCGGCGCTCGTGAGGGCGGACTGAACTTCTAAGGGAGGAGAATCATCGCAATGCAGCGCAGAGAAAGAGAACAAGAGAGCGAATTCAACGAGAAGCTCGTATACGTCAACCGCGTTGCCAAGGTCGTCAAGGGCGGCAAGAACTTCCGGTTCACCGCGCTGATGGTCGTGGGCGACGGCGCCGGCCGGATTAGCTGCGGCATGGGCAAGGCGGCCGAGATTCCCGAGGCGATTCGCAAGGGCGTCGAAGACGCGAAAAAGCAGATGGTGCGCATCTCGATCAGGGAGACCAGCATCCCGCACGAAGCTATCGGCGTGTTCGGCACCGGCAAGGTGCTGCTCATGCCCGCCCCGGAGGGCACCGGCGTGATCGCGGGCGGTCCCGTGCGCGCGGTCATCGAGGCGGTCGGCATCAAGGACATCCGCACCAAGTCGATCGGCTCGAGCAACCCCGTCAACGTGGTCAAGGCCACGATCGAAGGCCTCAAGCAGCTGCGCACCTTGGAAGAGGTGGCCAAGCTTCGCGGCAAGACCGTCGAAGAGCTGATGGGCTAAGGAGGGCGCGAACATGAAGCTGAAAATCACCCAGACAAAGTCCACCATCGCCTGCCTGCGCAAGCAGATCGCTACGATCGAGGCGCTGGGCCTGAAGAGGATCGGTCACTCGGTCGTCCAAGAGGACAACGCGGCCGTCCGCGGCATGATCTTCAGGGTCAGGCACATGGTGAAGGTCGAGGAAATTAACGACTAAGGAGGTCGATGGTTATGAAATTGCACGAACTCCAGCCTGCGTTCGGTTCGACCACGGCGCCCAAGCGATTGGGCCGCGGCGTCGGTTCGGGTCTGGGCAAGACCTCCGGCAAGGGCCACAAGGGCGCGAAGGCCCGCTCCGGCGGCGGCAAGCGCCCGGGCTTCGAGGGCGGCCAGATGCCGCTGACGCGCCGCTTGCCCAAGCGCGGCTTCTACAATCCCTTCCGCACCGAGTACGTGGCGATCAACGTCGACCGGCTCGAGGCGTTTGAGGACGGCATGACGATCACCCCGGTCGAGCTGATCCAGTACGGCATCATCAAGAAGATCGAGGATGGCGTCAAGATCATGGGCGGCGGCGAGCTGACCCGAAAACTCACGGTTCAGGCCAACAAGTTTACGGCCACCGCGAAGGAGAAGATTGAAGCGGCGGGCGGGAAAGCCGAGGTGATCTGACGTGTGGACGACGCTGAAAAACGCGTGGAAGATCGCGGAACTGCGCAAGAAGATCCTGTACACCATCGGTATGCTGCTGGTGTATCGTCTGCTGAGCTTCGTGCCTACGCCGGGCATCAACCTGGCGCGCGTGCAGCAGGCCATTCAGGGCATACCGCTGCTTGACTTCATCAACGCCATGACCGGTTCCAACATGGCGGAGTTCAACATCATGGCCATGGGCATCACGCCCTACATCAACTCGTCGATCATCATGCAGCTCTTAACCGTCGCGATTCCGCGGCTCGAGGAAATGCAGAAGGAAGGCGAGGAAGGCCAGAAGAAGATCGCGCAGTACACCCGCTACGTCACCGTGGGCCTGGGCTTTGTCCAGGCGGTCGCGCTGTCGATGGGCCTGGGCGCTTCTTCCCAGGGCGGCCTCTTGTCCTACATGACGATCGGCTTCTGCCTGGCGGCCGGCACGGCGCTGGCCATGTGGATCGGCGAACGCATCACCGAGAACGGCCTGGGCAACGGCATTTCTCTCTTGATCTTCGCGGGCATCGTGTCCAACATCGCGCAAGCGGTGGCGAGCGCCGTACGCACCATGTTCACCCCCGGCGGGTTTACGGTCGGCATGGTGCTGACCTCTCTGGGCGTGGTCGTGCTGGGGCTGGTGCTGATCGTCGCGGTCGTGTTCATTGAGAAGGGCGAACGCCGCATCCCGGTGCAGTACGCCAAGCGCATGGTGGGCCGCAAGATGTACGGCGGCCAGTCGACGCACATCCCGCTGCGCATCAACGCCAGCGGCGTGCTGCCGCTGATCTTCGCCTCGGCGATCATGCAGTTCCCTGCGACGATCCTGGCGTTCTTCCCGAACAGCTCGGCGCAGCAGTGGTGGGCCGCCCACGTGAGCTACACCGGCATCTGGTACCAGTTGATCTTCGCGCTGCTAATCATCGGGTTTACGTTCTTCTACTCGTCGATCACCTTTAACCCGATGGACATCGCCAAGAACGTGCAGAACAACGGCGGCATGATCCCCGGCATCCGCCAGGGCCGTCCGACCGCCGACCACCTGAGCCGGATTTCCCGGCGCATCACGCTGTTCGGCGCGCTGTTCCTGGCGCTGCTGGCCACGATCCCGACGCTGATGAGCGGCCTGGCCGGGTTGCGCCTGCCGTTTGCGGCGTCCTCGCTGCTGATCGCGGTGAGCGTCGCCATGGAGACCACGCGCCAGCTCGAGAGCCAGATGCTCATGCGCCACTACAAGGGCTTCCTGAAATAGGATGGAGACGCGTATGAAGTTGGTATTGTTGGGCCCCCCGGGCGCGGGCAAAGGCACGGCGGCGGCCAAGTTGGCGCAGGAGCTTGCGCTTACGCATCTCTCGACCGGCGACATGCTCCGCCAGGCCATCCAGTCAGGAACGCAAGCCGGCCTCAAGGCCAAGGCATTTGTCGACGCGGGCGCGCTGGTTCCCGGCGCCCTCGTGATCGAGATGGTCGATGAACGGCTGAAGGCGGACGGAGGCATGGGCGGCTACATACTGGACGGGTTCCCCCGGACGGTATTGCAGGCCGAGGCGTTGGAAGCCATCGAAGCGCCGGACGCTGTGATCGACATCGCGGTCGACGACGCCTTCCTGGTGAAGCGCCTGACCGGGCGCCGGGTGTGCGCCCAGTGCAAGGGCACGTTCCACATCACCAGGCTTGCGAGTGAAACCCAATGTCCCGATTGCGGCGGCGCGCTCACGCACCGTTCCGACGACCAGGAAGATACCATCCGGCACCGGCTCGCCGTCTACCATGAGGAGACCGAGCCGCTGACCGATTACTATCGAGGCAAGGGCAAACTCAGAACCGTGGACGGCGCGGGTACGCCCGAAGCGGTGATCGAACTCATCCTCAAGGCGCTGGAGAAGCGGACATGATCGCGCTCAAGACGCCGGAGCAGCTTACCAAGATGCGCCGGGCGGGCCGGCTGCTCGAACAGATCCTGAAGGCGATTCGCGCCGAGATTGCGCCGGGCGTGACCACGAAGAAGCTCGACGAGATGGCCGAACGGATGATCCGGGACGCCGGCGCGATTCCTTCCTTCAAGGGCTACAACGGCTTTCCCGCCGCCATTTGCGCCTCGCCGGACGACCAGGTGGTGCACGGCTTCCCCACGGACGCGCCCCTTCGAGATGGGCAGATCCTGTCGGTGGATTGCGGGCTGATCCTTTCCGGATGGCAGGCCGACAGCGCGTTCACCGCGCCGGTGGGCGCGATCGGCGCAGATGCCGAGAAACTGATCCGGGTGACCGAGGAGTGCTTCTTTCTGGCGGCCGCGCAGGCCGTGGAGGGCAACCGGCTGGGCGACATCGCGCACGCCGTGCAGCAGCACGCCGAGGCCCATGGATACGGCGTGATCCGCGATCTGTGCGGGCACGGCATCGGACAGAAGATGCACGAGGATCCGAGCGTACCCAACTTCGGCAGCCCCGGTCGGGGCGTGCGCCTGAAGGCGGGTATGACGCTGGCCATCGAACCCATGGTGGCCATGGGAGGTTGGTCGGTGTACGTCAAAGACGACGGGTGGACGGTGGTCACGCACGATCATAGTTTGTGCAGCCACTACGAGCACACCGTCGCCATCACGGGTGGCGAACCTGAAATTCTGACGCTTTCAGGGCGCGGGGAGGCCGGGCGATGACAAAAATCGGGGTCGAGCCAGGCCGTATCGTGCGCTCGCGGGCCGGACGGGACCGCGGCCGGCGGTTTGTGGTGATCGCGATGGACGGAGAATTCGCGACGCTTGCCGACGGTCAACTGCGCAAGATCGATCGTCCGAAGAAGAAGAAGCTCAAGCATCTTGAAGCTACGAAGGACCGGATGGAACGCATGCCGGATGGCCGCGCGCCCGAGGATCACGAGATACGCTCGGCGCTCAAGGCCACGGAGCCTGAAGAGGAGGGGTGAGGGTTTGTCCAAGTCGGATGTCATTGAAGTCGAAGGCGTTGTCACCGAATCGTATCCCAACGCCATGTTTGAAGTACAGCTGTCCAACGGACACAAGGTGCTGGCGCATGTGTCGGGCAAGATGCGCATGCACTACATTCGGATCTATCCCGGCGACAAGGTCACCATCGAGCTGTCGCCCTACGACCTGACAAGGGGTCGCATCACCTGGCGCAGCAAGAGCTGAGTGTTATCAACAGGAGGCGAGCAAGATGAAAGTGAGACCGTCCGTCAAGCCGATCTGCGAAAAGTGCAAGATCATCCGGCGTAAGGGCCGCGTGATGGTGATTTGCGAGAATCCCAAGCACAAGCAGAAGCAGGGCTAGGACCAATTCAACCAGCCCTACTCGGGGCGTCAAGAATTTGGAGGTGCTTATCTAGATGGCACGTATCTCTGGTGTCGATCTTCCCAGGGAGAAGCGCATTGAGACCGCTTTGACCTATATCTACGGCATCGGCCGAAACATCGCCGCCGACATCATCGAGGCGACCGGCATCAACCCCGACACCCGCGTCAAGGATCTGAGCGAGTCGGATGTCGGCAAGCTGCGCGACTACATCGACCACAACGTGAAGGTGGAGGGCGACCTGCGCCGCGAAGTATCGATGAACATCAAGCGCCTGATGGAGATCGGCTGCTACCGCGGCCTCAGGCACCGCAGGGGTCTGCCGGTGCGCGGCCAGAACACCAAACAGAACGCGCGCACCCGCAAGGGCCCGAAGAAGCAGGTCGCGGGCAAGAAGAAGGCCAAGTAATTGAGGGATCGCCATTGACTCTGCTGGATGGCGCAGCGCGCCGGAGGGTGAGTCGCAGGGGAACCGGCATGGGCTTATAGGTTCATGCCCTAAGATGAGGAGGAAATCACCATGGCTAAGCCGAAGCTGAAAAAAACGACGCGCAAGCGCCGTGAGAAGAAGCTCGTCGAGCGCGGAGCCGCTCACATCCGCTCTTCGTTCAACAATACGATCGTCACGATCACGGACACGGCAGGCAACGCGCTGAGCTGGGCCTCCGCGGGCGGCCTGGGCTTCCGCGGCAGCAAGAAGTCGACGCCGTTCGCCGCGCAGACGGCCGCCGAGACCGCCGCACGGGCCGCGATGGAATACGGCCTGAAGTCGGTTGAGGTGTTTGTCAAGGGGCCGGGCTCCGGGCGCGAAGCCGCCATCCGCTCGCTGCAGGCGGCGGGTCTGGAGGTCAACATGATCAAGGACGTGACGCCCATTCCGCACAACGGATGCCGTCCGCCCAAGCGTAGAAGAGTGTAATGGAGGTACTGATTCATGGCTAGATATACCGGTTCCGTTTGCCGTCTGTGCCGTCGAGAGGGCACCAAGCTCTTCCTCAAGGGCGACCGCTGCTACGGCCCCAAGTGCGCCGTGGGCAACCGGCCCACCCCGCCGGGCGAGCACGGCCAGGCCCGTCAGAGGAAGCAGAGCGAATACGGCATGCAGCTTCGTGAAAAGCAAAAGGTCCGCCGTACCTACGGCGTGATGGAGACCCAGTTCCACCGTTACTTCCTGAAGGCCGAGACGCAGAGCGGCATCACGGGCGAGAACCTGTTGAAGCTCCTCGAGCGCCGGCTGGACAATGTGGTATACCGCCTGGGCTTTGGCGTCAGCCGTCCCCAGGCCCGCCAGCTTGTTCGCCACGGCCACATCAATGTCAACGGCAAGAAGGTTTCCATTCCTTCTTATCTGATCGACGTAAACGACGTCATCACCGTGCGCGCCAGGAGCGCCGAGACGGAGAAATTCAAGGCGCTTCGCGAGGGCACGGGCCGCGTGATCCCCAAGTGGCTTACGCTTGATGCCGCCGAACTCAAGGCGACCGTCAGCGCTCTGCCGCAGCGCGACGATATCGATTTGACGATCCAGGAGCACCTGATTGTCGAGCGTTACTCCCGCTAAACCATGCATTCCGTGACTTGTAGGGATGCAACCGGGACTCCGCGCGAAAGAGGAGGGATAGCTACATGATCGAAATCGAAAAACCCAGAATCGAACGGGTGGAGATTGGCGAGAACAACCGCTACGGCAAGTTTGTGGTCGAGCCGCTGGAACGCGGCTTCGGCCAGACGCTGGGCAACGCGCTCAGGCGCGTACTGCTCAACTCGCTGCCGGGCGTGGCGGTGACCAGCGTGCGCATCGAGGGCGTCCAGCATGAGTTTTCTACGGTGTCGGGCGTCAAGGAAGATGTGGCTGAGATCATCCTGAACCTGAAAAACCTGTCGGCCAAGCTGTTCAGCGATCAGCAAAAGCTGCTCACGGTGGACGCGCACGGGCCATGCGAGGTCAAGGCCTCGGACATCGTGTGCGACGAAGAGGTGGAGATTGTCAACCCCGACCTGCACATTGCGACGCTGACCGAGGGGGCGCGCCTGCAGATGCAGATTACGCTCGATAAAGGCCGCGGCTATGTGTCGGCCGAGCGCAACAAGCAGTTGGCGAGCGAGCGCAACAAGGGCGCGGGCCTGGCGATCGGGGTCATTCCGATGGACTCGATCTATACGCCCATCCGCAAGGTGAGCTACTCGGTCGAGGACACGCGCCGCGGTCAGATCACCGACTACGACAAGCTCACGATCGAGGTCTGGACCAACGGCAGCATCTTGCCCAAGGAGGCGCTGGCCTCGGCGGCTCAAATCCTGACTAACAACATGCGCCTGTTCATCGACCTGACGGTCAACGTGGTGCGCGTGGACTTCAACGAGCCCGAGGACAACTCGAAGGAAAAGGTGCTTGAGATGACCATCGAGGAGCTCGACCTGAGCGTCAGAGCGTTCAACTGTCTCAAGCGCGCCGGCATCAACACGGTGGCCGAGCTCGTACAGCGCAACCAGGAGGACATGATGAAGGTCCGCAACCTCGGCAAGAAATCGCTCGAGGAAGTGGAGCAGAAGCTGCAGGCGCTGGGCTTGGCGCTCAAGGCGAGCGACGAGTAACCCCCCCACTCCCGCGTTCGAGCGGGCGTGGTTGCCATTCATGATAAGGAGGACGAACTACCATGGCCAATCGCAAGTTGGGTAGGCCGGCCGACCAGCGCAAGGCGCTTTTGCGCAATCAGGTGACGGGCCTGATCTGGAACGGCCGCATCGAGACGACGCTTGCGCGCGCGAAAGAGGTCAGCGCCGTCGCCGAGAAGCTGATCACGCTGGCCGCCCGCGAGTGTGACAATACGGTGACCGTCACCAAGAATACCAACAACGAGAAGGGGCAGATCGTGGTGCTCGAGGTGGCCAATGACCAGCCCACCAAGCTGGCCGCGCGCCGCCGCATGATGAGCTACCTGTACGAGGTTCCCGCCGCGCGCGAGCAGGACGAGACCCGCAAGGAGTATATGGCCCGCACGCGCCAGGTCAAGCACCCGGTGGTCGAGAAGCTGATGCGCGAGCTGGGCCCCAAGTACAAGGCCCGCGCAGCCGAAAAGGGCACCGGCGGCGGCTACACCCGCATCGTCAAGAAGGGCCCCCGCCGCGGCGACGGCGCCGAAATGGTGATCCTGGAGCTGGTTTGATCGGCTTTTAAGAGCACACCGACGTACCCTATACAGCAGCCGGGCTGCCGCGCAAGCGGCAGCCCGGCTGTCTTTGCCATACCAATCTCAACCATGCCCGTATCCATCAGGCGGCCTGTGAGCCCGCCGGCGCACTCCTGCAAATACGCGGCAAAAGGCCGGTGTTTCATGGCAAATTCGCAGGGATACAAAAAAGCCCGCCGCAACCGGCGAGTTTCTTTGCACCAACTAATGCCGGTATTGATGTCTAGAGGGACATTGGTTGATATAAATAC
>NZ_JBISDI010000055.1:0-18053 GCF_051162045.1 Anaerozeibacter quisquiliarum | reverse complement strand
TTTACCGCTCCGGCAGTCAATCCTCGAATAATATTGCGCTGCAACAGCATGTACAGCATAAGCACCGGCACCACGACGATCGTGACCGCGGCGGCCATCAGGCCGAAGTCGGTGCCGTATTGGCTGGAAATCTCCCTCAAAATGGCGCACACCGGCATCAGCGCGCGCGAGCGGATCAGCACCATCTGCGTGAACAGGTCGTTATAGCTCCAGATGAACGTGAAAATCGCCACCGTCATCAGCGCGGGCCGCGACAGCGGCAGGATGATCTTCAGGAAGACGCGGTACGGGCCGCAGCCCTCGATGAATGCCGCCTCCTCCAATTCGTACGGCTGAGCCGCCACGAAACCGATCATCACCGTGCAGGCGAACGCCAGGTTGCCCGCGGTCTGCACCAGGATCACGCTCGTCAGCGTGTTGAACAGTCCGGCGCTCGCCAGCATCCGATAGGCCGGCAGGATCGTGGCGAACGCCGGGAACATCAGCGCCGCCGTAATCAGCGCTCCGATCGTACCCCGGCCGCGGAACTGCCAGCGTGTCATCGCAAATGCCATCATCGTGGACAGCAACATCACCAGCACCATCACCGTGCCCGACACGATCAGGCTGTTCTTGTAGCCGTTCAGAATGTTGACATTGGGGTTGGTGAACGCGCTTGCGTAGTTGGCCAGGGTGGGCGCCAGTCTGACGGGCGGCGAGTCCATATCGTAGAGCACCTTGCCGCCTACCGTATCGTAGGCCTCGAGGCCCGCGTTGGGGTTCGTTTGCCCTTGGTTCATGCCGCCCAGCAGGCTGGTGAACGCGTCGTTGCCCTTGAGCTGCGGCCCGGCCTCCGCCTCCTCATAGACCGGCTTGCCCTCCGCGTCGACGAGCAGCTTATCGTACATCGTGCGCCCGTGCTCGTCGGTCCGGGTACGCTCATGCACCACCTGGCCGTGCTGGTCGAGCCGATACACGGTGGCGAACGCGGGCGAGAACGAATCGCTGAGCACCAGATTCGACGCCTTGAACGAGTTGTTGATGACCCACAAAAACGGGAAGATCGTGGTCAGCGCCCATAAAATCAACAGGCAGTAGATGAGCGCCTTTGAAAAGGTAATCTTCTTCATGGCGCTACCTCCCCGCCGCGCTGTGGCGCGACAGGGCCTTGCCGACGACCTGCGCGACCAGCACGCCCGCCACCACGATGATGATCGAGATCGTCGAGCCGTAGTCCACGTTCTGGGCGACGAACGCCTGGTTGTGCATGTAGGTGCCCAGGAAGTGGGTCAGCCCGTTGGGCGCGCCGTTGCGCGCGATGACCGAGGGCAGGTCAAATACCTTGATCGAGCCGGTGATGGCAAGCGTGGTGCAGGTGATGATGACGTCGGACACCAGCGGCAGCGTGATGTGCCAGATCTTTTTGAACCCGGTCGCGCCGTCCATGGCCGCCGACTCGTACACCTCGTCGGGCACGCCCGCGAGCCCGGTCAGCATGATTACGAAGTAGAAGCCCACGTACTGCCACAGCACCGGGATCGCCACCATGGTGAACGCGCGCTCCTTAGAAAGCCACAGCACGCGCTCGCGCCCGAAGCAGCCGAGGATCTGGTTGAACATGCCGCCGTCGTAGAAGTAGAACAGGTTGAACATCAACCCGATCGCGGTGGCCGAGATCACAATGGGGAAGAAGTATACCACGCGGAAGAACTGCGCTCCGCGCTTGATCGAATCGACCATCAGCGCAAGCACGATCGCCAGCCCCACTTGGAACAGCACCGTCAGCCCCATGATCTTCAGGCTGTTCTTGAGCGCGACCGCGCCCACGGGGTCGCGGGTGAAGAAGCGCATGTAGTTGTCCGCGCCCAGGAACGCGCCCGGCCGCCCAGCCAGTCCCTTGATCTCGAACAGGGAATTATAGATGTTCACGAAGAACGGGTAGTACAAAAACACGATCATCAGCGCGAACGAGGGCAAGATGAACACGAGGAGCGGGCGCTTGTCGCGGTAAAGCACGGCACATTGCCTCCTGTCGATGTATTGGACGGTCAAAGGTCGCCCCTACGGGCGCCGTAGGAGCGACCTTCAACCGCCCGGTTAAGATTGGCTCGAACCCTTTTTGCCTGCGGACAAAAATGCTCCGAGCCGAGGGGCCGCCTGCCTGTCGGGCCTGAGGGCCCTCCCGGGCGGCAGGCGGACGGGAGGCGATTCCGAGTCGCTCGGCTGCGGCCTCGCTTGATCGGAATCGCATTCACGCCCCCGGTACACGCCCGTGGGCGCGTATAAACTGGTCGGGCTGTGCTGTTTACTATTGCACCATACCCCTTGCCAAGGGTCTGAGCGCCGTGGGGCCGAAGCCCCGCGGCGCTGTACGAGGAGTTACTTGTTGAACGGCTTGGCGTCGACCAGCTCCTGCCACATGCCTTCGATGTCGGTCAGCGTGCCGTCCACGATCGAGGGCACCTTGCTGAACCACTTGTCGGCGCGGATTTCCTGATCCATCTCGTCCTGGATCGGGGAGAGCATGACGTTCGCGTTGTTGATCATCTCAACCGAGCTTTTGATGATGTTGCCGCCGAACGCGAAGCCGCCCAGCGCCACGGCGTTGTCGCCGGTGGTCAAATGGTGCAGCAGGTCGACCGCCGCGTCGCGCTTGGCCGGGTCGTCCCAGGCCTTGCGGGAGAGGTAGAAGCCCATCGACACGCCGCCGATAAACGCGGTCGGGTCGGCGTCCGGGGAATGGGTGGGGAAGGGCAGCACCGCGGTGGTGTTCCAGCCGGCCTCGGCGATGCCGTTGGCGAACCAGGAGCCGTCGAGCTGCATCGCGGCCTTCTTGTCGCGGAACAGCTGGCCCACGATGTCGTTGGTGGTGGCGTTGCAGTCCTCGGCGAACGCGCCCAGCTTGTACAGCTCGTTGAGCAGCCCCATGCCGTCGACCCAGGCCTGGGGCACCTTCTCGCCGGGGGCCGGGCGCGCCATGTGGTCGGCGGGCTTGCCGCTCGCCAGCATGGCGAACTCCACGATGTAGTGGGGCACGTCGGCAAAGGATACGGCGATCGGCACGATGCCGTTCTCCTTGAAGGCCTTGATCGCGGTCTCGAGCTTCGCCCAGTCGGTGGGCAGTTCGAGGCCGTACTGCTCGAACAGGTCGGTGTTGACGAACAGGCCTTCCCAGAACGCGCGCACCGGGATGGCGTAGATCGTGCCATTCGCCTCGGCGATGGCGGCGTTCTCGGTCAGCTTGAGGTCCGGATAGGCGGCGTTGATCTCGGCAATCGGCACCACCTTGTCCAGGATCGGCGCGGAGTCGGCGGTCTTGGCGAAGTAGAACAGCACGTCGGCCTCGTTGCCGGCCGCGAAGTCGTTGATGACGCTGGCCTTCCAGGCCTCGTCGGCGGTGCCGGAGGCGTCCTCGACCGTGTTGCCGGTCGCCTGTTCCCACTGGCGCAGCAGGTCCACATAGGTGCCGGCCGCGGCGTCGGTGCCCGCGAAGGTCGAAACCGTCTTGAGCGTCACGCCCTCCGCCCGGGCCGCCGAGCCCATCGCGAGCGCCATCATCATCACGAGCGCCAGAGCAAGCCATTTCTTCATAGAAGCATACCCTCCTCATCCTGATTGGGCTTTCCGCCCGATAACCAAATTATAACAACCGGCCCGCCCGCTGTCATTGGCTATGCGTGGCATTCGTTGTTTGCGGTTGTGCAATTGGGCCGCCTCCCTCAAGCGTTCCCGTTATTTGTGCGCGCTTGACGCGTGTGCTATAATTGCATTTACGACAACACATCTTCAAAGGAGTCACTATGGCAAGATCGCATGGCGAGAGCGTCGCCATCAACGCGGGAGCGGGCTACGTGCTGATGATCGTCAATCACCTGGTCAGCTTCTTTGTCCGCACCATTGTCATCAAGATGCTGGGCGTGGAGTACACCGGCATATCCGCGCTGTTTGCCGACATCCTGAACACGCTGTCGCTGGCGGAATTGGGGCTGGGCACCGCGATTACGTTCGCGCTGTACAAGCCGATCCGCGAGGGGGAATATCGGCGCATCGCGGCGCTGATGCACTTCTACAAGAAGGCGTATCGGCTGATCGCGGCGTTTGTGCTTTTGGCCGGCCTCGCGCTGGTGCCGTTTTTGCACCTGCTGGTCAAGGGCGCGCCCGACATCCGGGAGGATCTCAGGCTGATCTTCATGCTGTACGTGGTCAAGAACGCCGCCTCCTACCTGCTGGCCTACAAGCGCACGATCCTGGTCGCCAGCGAGAAGCGCTACCTGATCGCCAACTACGGCGTGTGGTCGATGATCGTGCGCACGGCGGTCGAGTGCCTGGTGCTGTGGCTGACGCGCAACTTCGTGCTGTACCTGCTGGTCGGATTGGCCGAGGCGCTGCTGCTCAATGCGGTGATCTCGCGCAAGGCCAACAACCTGTACCCCCAGCTGCGCGAATACCCGGACGCGCAGATTTCCAAGGAGGAGACGCGCAAGCTGCTCAAGGACGTCGGCGCGCTGTCGCTGTACAAGATATGCCAGGTGATGCTCAACTCAACCGACTCGATTGTGATCTCGGCCGCGCCGGCGCTGGGCGTGGTGATCGTGGGGTACTTGAGCAACTACCGCATGATCTACAACACGATCAATGCCGCGCTCGACCAGTTCTACAACGCGTTCATCCCGAGCCTGGGCTCGATGGCGGCGGGCGCGGACGGCGAGCGCCAGCACCGTGTGTTTCAGACGACCAACTTCCTGTCGTTCTGGGGGCTGTGCTTTGCCTGCACCTCGCTGTTCTGCCTGAGCGTGCCGTTCGTGCAGAACATCTGGCTGCGCGACCGGCAATTCGGCATGCCGATGGACATCATCGCGGTGCTGACGCTCAACTTCTACACCTCGGCCATGATGCGCCCCACCAACGCCTTCCGCGACAGCAACGGCCTGTTCGTCCAGGGCAAGTTCCGACCGGTGGCGATGGCCGCGATCAACATCGTGGGCGACATCGTGCTGGTCGGCCCGCTGGGCATCTTCGGCGTGCTGCTGGCCACCAGCATCTCGCGCCTGTCCACCCAGACCTGGTACGACCCCTGGCTGCTCTACCGCAAGGTGTTCAACCGCCCGGTCAGGCCCTACTACATCCAGTATATCACGTATCTTTTTCTGACCGCGCTCAGCTGCGCCGTGACCTACGGCCTGTGCCGGCTCACGCTCGCCATCCCGCACATGGCGCCCCGGTTTCTCGCCATGATGGCGCTGTGCGCGACGGTGCCCAACGCGCTGGTCGTGCTGCTCTATCGCAAGACCGAGGCCTACCGCGACGTGATCGCCCGGTTCAAGCAGGTGGCCGCGCGGCTGACGAAGCGGCTGGGCCGCGCAGCCTAGCCAAAGGGGCGTGCGGTTTTGCGGAACAGGAACGGACTCGTCCTGAAAATGGAAGCGCTGCCGATCGGCAGCGCTTCCATTTTCAGAACATCGGGAACGCCGCGCCGCCGTCACTTGGATTCAGCGCCCCGTTCCTCGTGTTTGGGCCGGGATACGGCGGCGCGGGGAACGAAAGAACGGGGGGACGCTGGGGCCCTGCCCCAGGCCCCGCTCAAGGACTTTGCCCTTGAGGATCCCTTCGGCGCTCACGCGGGATATATGCTTCAATTCACCCTGTGGCATGCCACGCAGTGCCCGCCGCCCACGTCCGTAAGTTCCGGCCGGGTCTCCCCGCAGACCGGCATCGCTTCCGGGCAGCGCGTGCAAAACGGGCAGCCGCTGGGCGGGTCGATCGGCGTGGGTACGTCGCCCTCGAGGCGCACCCGCCGCGCCGCGGCCGCGCGGTCGGGGTCGGGCACCGGCACCGCGGACAGCAGCGCCCGCGTGTACGGATGCAGCATCCGCTCGTACAGCGCCCCCGCCTCGCCCACCTCCACCAAGTGCCCCAGGTACATCACGCCCACCCGGTGCGAGATGTGCCGCACCATGCGCAAATCGTGCGATACGAACAGATACGTCAGCCCCAGCCGCTGCTGCAGGTCCGTAAGCGTGTTGATGATTTGCGCTTGGATCGATACGTCCAGCGCCGAGATCGGCTCGTCGCACACCACGAACTTGGGGTCGCTCGCCAGCGCGCGCGCAATGCCGATGCGCTGGCGCTGCCCGCCCGAAAACTCGTGCGGATAGCGCTCGATGTGGTCGCGCCCCAGCCCCACCAGCTCGATCAGCTCGCGCAGCCGGTCCTGTCTGTCCTTCGCCGTCATGCCCGCGCGCTTTCTGAGCGGCTCGGTTACGATCTCGCCTACCGTCATGCGCGGGTCGAGCGAGGCGTACGGGTCCTGAAAGATCATCTGGATCTTATGCCGGATCGGCGCGAGCGAGCGGTCATTCAGGTTCGTGATGTCCTGCCCGTCGTAGACGACCTGCCCGGCCGTCGGCCGGTACAGCCGCGCAAGGCAGCGCCCCACCGTGGTTTTGCCGCAGCCCGACTCCCCGACCAGCCCGAACGTCCGGCCTCGCTCGATCGTCAGGTCGACGCCGTCCACCGCCTTGAGCAGCTGCCGCGCGCCGCCGAAGAACGACTGCCCCACCGGAAAGTGCATGGTCAGCCCCCGCGCCGTGACCAGCGCGCGTTCATCGGTCATGCCCCGCCACCTCCCCATGTTACCTTGGGCGCGCCTGTATCCAGCAGATAGCAGCGCGCGCCGTGGCTGTCCGACAGGCGCGTCTCGGGCGGCTCTTGGGTCAGGCAGATGTTCATGGCGTAGCGGCAGCGCGGCGCGAACGGGCAGCCTGCGGGCGGCGCGATCAGGTCGGGCGGCGTACCGGGGATCGAGTGGAGCCGGCCGGGCGCTTCAGCCGTCCCGCCCGTACCGGGGATCGAGCCGAGCAACCCCCAGGTATAGGGGTGGCGGGGCCCATAGAACAGCTCGCGCACCGCGCCCTGCTCGACGATCTTGCCGGCGTACATGACGATTACGCGCTTGCACATGCCGGCGATCACGCCCAGGTCGTGGGTAATCAGCACCACCGCGGTGTTCATCTTGCGCTGCAAATCGCGCATCAGGTCGAGGATTTGCGCCTGGATCGTCACGTCGAGCGCCGTGGTGGGCTCGTCGGCGATCACCAGTTTCGGGCCGCAGGCGATGGCCATCGCGATCATCACGCGCTGGCGCTGGCCGCCCGACAGCTGGTGCGGGTATTGGCGGAGCCTGCTCTCGGGCGCGGGCATATCGACCGTTTTGAGCAGTTCGAGCGCGCGCGCGCCGGCCTCGCGCCGGCTCACCTTCTTGTGGATGCGCAGCGGCTCGGCCAGTTGTGCTCCGATGGTCAGCAGCGGGTTGAGCGAGGTCATGGGGTCCTGGAACACCATGCCGATCTTGTCGCCCTCGACGGCGCGCAGCGCCGCGTCGTTTGCGCGCGTGAGATCGATGCCGTCGAACATCATCCTATCGCACTCGACGCTCGCGTACTTGGGCAAGAGGCGCAGGATCGACATCATCGACACCGACTTGCCGCAGCCCGATTCGCCCACGATGCCCACGGTCTCGCCGGCCTCGATCGCGAAGTCGATGCCGCGCACCGCCTGCACGCGCCCGACGTGAATGTCGAAGGTGGTTCTCAGGTTTTTCACTTCCAACAGGGCCAAGTTTGAACCGCCTCCTTATTTTTTCAGCCTCGGGTCGAGCGCGTCGCGCAGCCCGTCGCCGATGAAGTTGAGCGAAAACATGGTCAGGCAGATCGCCAGCACCGGGAAGAACATCTGGTGGGGTGAGGCGATCATCTGCGCGATCGCGTCGTTGGCCAGCGTGCCCCAGCTGGCCTTCGGGGCCTGGATGCCGATGCCCAGGAAGGAGAGGAACGCCTCCGAGAAGATGGCCGACGGGATCAGGAACGCGGTCGACACGATGATCGGGCCCATGCAGTTGGGCAGCAGGTGGCGCGTAAGGATATCCCAGCTGCTCGCGCCGGCCAGCCGCGCGGCCAGCACGTACTCGGCGTGCTTTAGGCGCATCACCTCGCCGCGCACCACGCGCGCGGTGCCGATCCATGAGGTGAAGCACAGCGCGAGGATCACCGAGGTGATGTTTGAGCCCAGCACCAGCATGATGAGCACCACGTACAGCAGCTGCGGCAGGCCGATCAGGATGTCCACGATGCGCATCAGCACGATGTCCAGCCGCCCGCCGACGAAGCCCGAGATTCCGCCGTACAGCACGCCGATGAAGAAGTTGATCGCCGCCGCCACCACGCCGATCGTCAGCGAGATGCGCGCGCCGTACAGAATGCGCACAAACAGGTCGCGCCCCATCGGGTCGGTGCCGCAGGGGTGCGTGAGCGACGGCGGGGCGGACATAGCGGCGAAGTCCATGCCGTCGTAAGTGTAAGGCAGCAGCGGCGGCAGAAAGATCGCCGCCAGCGTGATGATGAGAATCACGATGGCGCCGCCCACCGCGAGCGGGTCCTTGCGAAAGCGCCGGAACACGTCCTGCCAGTAAGAGGACGAGGGGCGCGCGAGCGCCTGATCGTGAAGGTCGATCGACTCGACCCGGGCGTAAGGATTTTGCATCTCCGCCATGGCGTACCCCTCCCTTCTAGTCATTCAGTTTTACGCGCGGGTCGATCAGCGCGTAGCAGATGTCCACCACGATGTTGCACACCACCACGAACACGCCGAAGAAGATCGTCAGCCCCATGATGACGGTGTAGTCGCGCTCGGAGATCGACTGCACGAAGTGGCGGCCGATGCCCGGCACCGAGAACAGCTTCTCCACCACGAACGAGCCGGTGAGCAGCCCCGCAATCAGCGGGCCCAGGTAGGTCACGACCGGCATGATGGCGTTTTTGAGCGCGTGCCGGGTGACGACGAAGAGTTCCTTCACGCCCTTGGCGCGCGCGGTGCGGATGTAGTCCTGCTCCATGACCTCGAGCATCGACGAGCGGGTCTGGCGCGCGATGTAGGCGATGGGGTTGAACGACAGGCACAAAACCGGCAGGATGTAGTGCAAGGGGCTCGTCAGGCCGAAGCTGGGCAGCCACTTGAGCACACCCGAGAACAGGTACATCAGCAAAATCGATATCACGAACACCGGTACCGAGATGCCGATCGTGGCGAAGGCCATGCTTACGTAGTCGACGCCGCGCCCGCGGTAGACCGCCGACAGGATGCCGAGCGGCAGCCCGATCAAAAGCGAGAGGATCACCGCCAGCGCGCCCACGCGCGCCGACACCGGGAAGTGCCCGAGCACGACCTCGTTGACCGTGGTGTCCAGCTTTTTATAGGAGATGCCGAGGTCGCCCCGGAGCAGGTCCTTCCAGTAGCTGAAGTATTGCTCGATCACCGGCCGGTCGAGGCCGTACTTTCGCTCGATGTTACGGAGCACCTCCGGCGGCGTCTTGCGCTCCTCCGCCGGGCTGAACGGCCCGCCCGGCATGGCGTGCATCAGCGCGAACGCGATGGTAATCAGCACGACGACGGTGAGCATACCGGCAAGGAGGCGCTTCAGCACGTATTTGAGCACGGGCCCCACCCCTTTCGACATCTGTATAAAAATGCAGTTTTCCTCGCCAAAAACTGCAACCATTATAGGACGTTTCGCGCGCGCGCGCAAGTTTATTTTCCGCCGCGCGCCTGCGCCCGTTGCAGGACTGCAATACATGGTGGACAGGGAAGAGAAAAGGAGAGCGGGCGGCGGACACATCGGTTATGATTGAGCCGCGGTGGAATCAGCCGAAACGGAGCGCCCGTTCACACCCGCACAGGGTAACGCGAGGCATGTGTTTCCATAGACACCCGGCGGCCCCGCCTTGTGTTTCCCTTGACGCCCCTCCAACCGGCTGTTATAATGGGCGCAAGGTTTCGCAAGACGAGGGGGCGGCGGCGTGTCCACCATCAAGGACGTGTCCAGACTGACGGGGCTGTCGATTTCCACGATATCAAAGTACATCAACGGCGGCAATGTGCGCGCGGAGAACCGGTCGAAGCTCGACGAGGCCATCCGCGCGCTCGATTTCAAGGTCAACCCGGCGGCGCGCTCGCTCAAAACCAACCGCACGATGACCGTGGGCATCCTGCTGCCGGCGCTTGACGTATCGTTCTTCGCCCAGATCGTGGGCGACGTGGAGGCGCGGCTGTTCAAAGAGGGCTACAACGCCTACATCTGCAGCTACGACCACGACCCGGTTCAGGAACTGCGCAAGCTTTCGTTCCTGCTCGAGCAGCAGGTGGACGGCGTGTTGCTGGTGGCCGAGCACGTTTCGGCCGATCAACTGATGGCCCTGCCGGCGCTGCGCGACGGGCGCACGCCGCTGGTGCTGTTCGACCGCCGCGTCGAGGGTATGGCCGCCGACCTCGTGCTGGTAGACAGCAAGGAGATCTGCCGGTTCGCCGCTGAGCAGCTGCTGCTTAAGGGGCACCGCCGCATCGGGCTGATTATGGGCCCGAGCGACATCTCGACCGCTTGGGAGCGCATGACCGGTTACCGCCAGGCCTTCGAAGCGCGGGGCCTGCCGATCGACGAAACGCTGATAAGGCAGGGCGACTACTCGACGGGCGCGGGCTACCAACTGCTGGGCGAGCTGATGGATTTGCCTATGCCGCCGACCGCCGTGTTCACCACCAACCATGAGACCACGCTGGGCGCGATTACCGCCGCGTTTGAGCGCAAGCTGCGCATCCCCGAGGACCTGTCCTTCATCGGCTACGACGACACCCAGCTGACCCAGATCATAAGCCCGCCAATCTCGATCGTGCTGCAGCCGGCGGGCCTGCTGGCCGCCGAGGCCGCGTCGCTGCTCATCCGCCGCATGCGCGGCGACCGCGAAGGATTCCCCCACACCGCCATGCTCGAAGCGCGGCTGCTGATGCACCCGTCGGTGGCAACGGTTTAATGCTGACGGTATTTCGATATTTCGCCCGCGAGCGCGGTGGCTTGCTCACGAAGTTCGGCCATCGCGTCGGGCGCGAGGCCGGCCTCATCCTTGTGCGCCGCCTCTATCCGGCTGAGGATCGCCTGGTATTCGGCGATCAGCCCGACCGGCGCGGTGCCGTAGGCCGGCGGCTGCAGGCGCATGAATTCCCCAAAGATCATTGGTTCGCTTCCTCCTATACATGAGATCAGGGCCCGATTCTATACATATGACGGGCTTGTGCTGTCCATGACAGGTTTTTCTCCCGCCGGGTTTGATGAACCGGAGCGGGCGATATAGATCGGCGTGGAGGTGCCTGGCATGGGCAAGTTTATGACCATCGACGAATACATCGCCGCGCAGCCCGCGGAGGTTCAGCCGATTTTGCAGGCCGTGCGCGCGACGATTCGCGCCGCCGCGCCGGAGGCGACGGAAAAGATATCTTGGCAGATGCCGACGTTCTGGCAGGGCGAGAACATCGTCCATTTTGCGGCGTTCAAAAACCACTTAAGCCTCTTTCCCGGCGGCGAGGCGGCCGGGGTGTTCGCGGACCGGCTTGCCCTTTACAAGACGTCCAAGGGGACCATCCAGTTCCCGCTGGACAGGAAGATCGACCACGCGCTGATCGCCGACATTGTGCGCTGGCGGTTGGAGCGGGCGGGGAACGGCAAGTCCGCGTTCGCCGAGCCGGTGGCGCGGGCGCGCCACGCCATGCCGGGCTTCGTCGCCGCCGCGCTCGACGAGCGCGACCTGTGGGCGCGCTACGACGCCCGTCCGCCCTACCAGCGCAACGACTACGTCGGCTGGATCGTGCGCGCCAAGCGCGAAGAGACCCGCCAGAAGCGGCTCGAGCAGATGCTTTGCGAGTTGCAGGCGGGCGACGCGTACATGGGCATGGCGTACGACGCGAAGTGATGCGGAGCGTGTACCCTGCATGACCGCGCCCGCGGTCATGCCCTTGATGATCTTGGGTAAAAGGCGACCGGTCGAGCCGCCTTGGTTGGGGGCTGTTTTGGGATCAGATAGACGGATGATATCTGGAAATTTCGTCGGCGAGCGCGGTTGCCTGTCTGTTGAGCGCAACCATCGTCTCCGATGCAGGAGCGGCACCGGCGGTGTATGCTTGCTCCATTTGGCCGAGGATTGCTGGGTATTCGTCAATCAACCCCGCCGGTGCGGTGCCATACGACGGCGGTTGGACGCGCTCGCGCGTGAATTCTTCAAAGGTCATGCTCGCTGCCCTCTTCCGCGCCGCTTCTTTGACGCTTTCGCCGTTTCCAACGCCCGTAATCCAGCCGATACAAGCTCGCGTATCACCTCTGACCGAGTGCGGTCATAAAACAGATCCTTTTTTGGAAGCCGGCGGAGCCTCCATATCGGGCGTAACAACGAACGTCACCCTCTTAAGTTTGATGGCCACGCAGACGCCTTCCCTCAATGGTTCAGAGATTGTCAAGGGTTTTTGCCATACTTACTCGATAACGCATGACGATACTTGACAGAACATATGAACCTGTGCATAATATGAACCACGGGGGAGGGACGGTAATGCCAACAGAAAAACCACGCTATACGGTCATTGTTGATGAGGAAACACTCAAAAAGATTGATGATTTCCGCTTTGAAAACCGTTATCCCAGTCGTTCTGCCGCCACATTGGCGCTGATTCGCATGGGCATGGAACAGCTCAAGAAGGAACAAGAAGCTCAAGAAAGCAGGACGTTTGGTGCATTGAAGTAGGAATTCGATCGGGTGATCTGGTGGAAAGGGTATCGGGGTTTGCCGGCCGACGTATGGATACAGCTTGCCAGGCTGTGCGAGACGGCGACGGACTATATCCTTGGGCTGACGGATGATCCGGAAGATGCCGTAATCTGCGGCTCGGTGCGGAGGCGGGGACTCGTCCTGAAATATAAGGTGCCGCCCGTCGGGCGACACCTTATATTTCAGGACATCGGGCACGCCGCGCCGCCGCGGCTTGGACTCGGCGTTTCGGTTCCATTGCTTCGGATACGGATGCGGCGGCGCGGGGGACGAGGAAGAGTTGGGGTTCCGCGCAATTCGAAATGGTCTCCCCAGCCCATCCGGGCTGGATGTTCCCTTTCTCATTGGGCTGGCACCCTCCCTGCCTCGCCCGCCGGGCGCGGTCGGGTGGCGCCCCCAACCCCCGCCAAAGAGGCATTGCCCCTTCCCTTTGGAATCCCCATCAGCGCTTCACGCGTGAAGTGGCTCAGCGCAGCGCCTTCTGTACGCGCTGGTAGAGCGGCTGATCGACCAGGCAGGCGATCCGGACGCCTTCTTCCAGGTATTCCTGCTCCAGCACCTGCCCCTTGTCGTGCAGCAGGCTCAGCGCCGCGCCCTTATCATAGGGAATCACCCATTCCACCCGGTGGCGCAGCTTTGCGATGCGGTCGGCAATCTCGGCGCGCAGCCGATCCAGGCCCTGACCGGTCAGGCCCGACACCACAATCGCGCCCTTGGGCTCTATATCGCCTCCGGCATCGATCCGGTCGGCCTTGTTGAGCGCCTCGATCGTCGGCTTGCCCGCCGCGCCCAGTTCCGACAGCACTTGGTACACGACCGCGCGCTGTTCCATGTAGTGCGGCGACGACAGATCCGACACCACCACCAGCAGGTCGGCCTCGAGCGCTTCCTCGAGCGTAGATTTGAACGCCTCCACCAGCGCATGCGGAAGCTTCCGGATGAAGCCCACCGTGTCGACCAGCAGGCATTCGCGGTTCTCGGGCAGTTCGATCTTGCGCACCACCGGGTCGAGTGTGGCGAACAGCTTGTCCTCGACCAGCACGTCCGAGCCAGACAGGGCGTTCAGCAGCGTGGACTTGCCCGCGTTGGTGTACCCGACCAGCGCCACCGTCACCTGCTCGTCCTTTGCGCGGCGCATACGGCGCAGCGCGCGCTGCTTTTGCAGTTCCTTGAGGTCCTGCGTCAAATCGTCGATGCGCTTGCGCGCGCGGCGGCGGTCGACTTCCAACTGCGTCTCGCCCGGGCCGCGCGTGCCGATGCCGCCGCCCAGCCGCGACAGCACCGTGCCCTGCCCCGCCAACCGGGGCAGCCGGTACTTCATTTGAGCCAACTCCACTTGCAGCTTGCCCTCGCGGCTCTGCGCGCGCGCGGCGAAGATGTCGAGGATCAGCGCGGTGCGGTCGATCACACGCGCGCCCATCGCGGCTTCCAGGTTGCGTTGCTGCGAGGCGGTCAACTCGTCGTCCACGATCACGAGGTCGATCTCGAGCGCCTGCACATCGAGCGCCAGTTCCTCGGCTTTGCCGCTGCCGATGTAGGTGGCGGAGTCGGGTTTTTGCCGATTTTGCAGGGCGCGCGCGGTCACCACCGCGCCCGCGGTCGCGGCCAGCGCACCCAGTTCCTCGAGCGATTCCTCGCTGTCGATCGAGATCAGCAGCGCTTTCTCGGCCTGCTCGACCACGTCGAGCTCCTTGAGCGCCTGTTCCACGCGCCGGTCGGCCAGCTCGATCTCGTGCATCCACAACTGCTGGGGGATGCGGCCCGGCTTGACCGGGCCGAAGCGCGCGATCGACAGTTTGCCGTACTCCGCGTCGCCGAGGAAGGCCGCGCTGATGCCGGTGGCGCGCCCGTCCGCGACGCCGACCGCACACATGGCGTCAAAGCGCAGCAGGCGCAGCGCCTGCTCGTCGATGTCGCTTAGGCGCGCGCTGCCGCCCGGATGGGTGTGGATACAGCGAATGCCGCTCAGCCGCTCGGTGCTGCGGCGCATGTGGCGCTCTGGCAACCCCACGCTCTCGATCGAGCCGATCGCGATCTCGATGACCGCGCCGTCGCGCGACAGATAGACCATGATCTCGCGGCTCGTCTGCGAAGTCAGGCGCACCAGCAGATTGAGCAGCCGGTCGGGCAGGAAATCCTCGCGCCCGAACTCGGCGTCGTACAGTTTTTCGAGCTCCTCGAGCCAAACGTCGCGTATGCCCTGGGTGTTGCCTTGTATCATCGATTGACCTCCTGTCGGGGAGAATGGGAAACAAAGGGATATGGGGCAAGGGCGGAGCCTGCGAAATTTAGAACGAGTCCGTTCCGGTTCCGTAAAACCGAAACCCCGTCCATCGGGCGGGGGAACGGGCGGGCGGATGATGTCCGCCCCTACGGATGACCGAGTGTGGGCGTCCCGGCGTCAGATGGTTCTGCCGACAGGTTCGCCATTCCGCCCGCGGCCCCCCTCGAAGGAGGGGAATGGGGAGGGGCCGTCCCTACGCGCTGACCGCCGTCCCCTGCTTCTTCTTATAATCCTCGATCGCCGCCTGCAGCGCTTCCTCGGCCAGCACCGAGCAGTGCACCTTGACCGGCGGCAGCCCACCCAGCGACTCGGCGACCATCTTGTTGGTGACCCTGAGCGCCTCGTCGAGCGTCTTGCCCTTGACCATCTCGGTCGCGCGGCTGGATGTGGCGATGGCCGCGCCGCAGCCGAAGGTTTTGAACTTGACGTCGGTGATCACGTCGTTTTCCACCTGGATCTGGATTTGCATGATGTCGCCGCACTTGGCGTTGCCCACCGTGCCGGTGCCGTCGGGGTTTTCGAGTTCGCCCACATTGCGCGGGTTCATGAAGTGATCCATGACCTCGGGCGTGTACAGTTGACCAGCCATATCCTCTTCCTCCTTGTATTACGCCTTGACATAGAGCGGTGACATGTCGCGCAGGCGCTGGACGATTTCTTGCAGCGCCGCAACCACGGCGTCGACTTCCGCTTCGGTGTTGTCTTCGCTGAGCGACAGGCGCAGCGAGCCGTGCGCGATCTCGTGCGGCAGCCCGATCGCGAGCAGCACGTGCGAGGGGTCGAGCGAGCCGGACGTGCAGGCCGAGCCCGACGAGGCCGCGATGCCCTTGAGGTCGAGGCTTAAGAGCAGCGCCTCGCCCTCGATGAAGCGCGTCGACACGTTCACATTGCCCGGCAGCCGCTTTGTTGGATGGCCGTTGAGCCGGGTGTCGGGGATCAGCGTGGTCAAGTCGCGGATCATCTTGTCGCGCAGCCGCGTGAGGTAGGCGTTGTGCTCCTCCATCCGCGCGGTCGCGCGCTCGATCGCAGCGCCCAGCCCCACGATCGAGGCCAGGTTCTCGGTACCCGCGCGCTGGGTGCGTTCCTGCGCGCCGCCCTGGATCAGCCGCTCGATCACCACGCCCCGGCGGATGTAGAGCACGCCCACGCCCTTGGGCGCGTGGAATTTGTGCCCCGACAGCGACAGCATGTCGACCGGCAGCGCCTTGAGGTCGATCGCGACCGAGCCGATCGCCTGCACCGCGTCGGTGTGCATCAGCACCTTGTGCTTGCGCGCGATCGCAGAGAGCTCCGCGATCGGCTGAATCGTGCCGATCTCGTTGTTGGCCGTCATGATCGACACCAAGATGGTGTCGGGCCGGATAGCGGCCTCGAGCGACTCGGGCGAGACGAGCCCGTCCGCATCCACCGGCAGGTAGGTCACTTCAAAGCCCTGCTTCTCGAGCGCCTCACAGGGGTGCAGCACCGCATGATGCTCGATCGAGGAGGTGATGATATGCCGGCCCTTATTGGAGCGCGCGCGCGCCGCGCCGAAGATCGCCCAGTTATTGGACTCGGTGCCGCAGCCGGTGAAGTAGATTTCTGAGGGTTCGGCGTTCAGCGCCGCGGCCACCTGCGCGCGCGCCTGCTCCAGCGCCGCGCGCGCCGTGCGCCCGTAGCCATGCACCGAGGACGGGTTGCCGTACACCTCGGTCAGATAGGGCTTCATCGCCTCGAAAACCGGTTCGGTGATCCGGGTCGTAGCCGCGTTGTCCATGTAGATCATGTTGCCAACTCTCCTTTGAGCATGCGCTGCCGGTCGTCCAGCATATCCTTCAGCGTGATGCCGTCTACAATGTCGTTGACGCCCTCGTGTACCTTGCGCCACATCAGCCGCGTCGGGCACTTGTAGGCCCGGTCGCACGCGCCGTCTGTCAGGCATTCCTCCTGCACGAGCCCGCCCTCCAGCGCCCGCAGCACATCCCCCACCGTGATCTCGGCGGGCGGGCGGGACAGCAGGTATCCGCCCTGCGCGCCGCGCACGCCCTGCGCAAGACCCGCGCGCCTAAGGACCGCCATCAGCTGCTCGAGGTACGCCTCGGGAATGCCCTGCCGGTCGGCGATCGCCTTGATCGGCTGCGGCGCGTCCGGTCCCTGTTGGGCCAGATCGAACATCGCGTAGATGCCGTACCGCCCTTTTGCCGACAGCTTCATCAGCGCCCTCCAATCCCGACAAAATTGATCGGCTTTATTTCCGCGCCCATTGTAGCACTTGTCCGTCCACGCGTCAAGCGGGCGGACGAGAATTCCGACAAATTTAATCTGGATTATTCGTATCGGCTCGGCAGCATAATACTGAGGCGCAAACATCATGCAGAGCCAAGGCATATCACGACTGCGCAGAGCGAGCAGATGTGAACAATTTTTTCAGTCGGTGTTTGGCCGCTTTTCGAGGCCGATACGAGAATCGTTATACTATTTGCATACTGACCACCCAGCGGGCTTTGCGCAAGCCGCCAGCATAGTACATCTTTGGGCAGGGTAAGAATATTATGTGCAAAATAGGGGCGGCTGTCCAGATGGGCGTAGATGCCCTCGATAGCGGCCTTGCCATTCTAGGCAGGGTGTTTAAGGGTTGGTGGTATAGGGGCGTCTGAGCGGCATCAAAAGGGCCTGGGAAGCTATGGCGAGAATTAGCTCGGGGGGTAAAAAGGGGTGGACTTTGATTACGCAATATTAACCAATGAATAACATATAAAACCTTGCGGGAGACGGCGCGTCCTGGCATGATATAACAAAAGGTGGTAAGCAGTTGCAGAACCACCATAAAAAATGAATTTCGCCAACGAGGCGAGATTTTTGAGTGAGTGTTGTCGGTGAGACGAGCTTGCTTTTTTTGTCTATTTATAAATTGGAAAGGAAGCAAAACCTATGAGTAAAGTGCGCATGGTCAGGAACAAGGCTAAGCAGGGATTGGACTGCGCCCGATTTGAAGTTGCTTTTCAGGGGGATTTGAAAAGTTTGCCCGAACAGGCTTTGATCAGCAGGCAAGGAAAGCAGTACGGTACGGTAGGGGTTAGCGACGGGAAGGCCACCGTCAAGTTGGTATTACCAAGGTTTGTGCGCAATACGAATATCCAGCCTTTCACTATGATGGATGCGATATATTT
>NZ_JBISDI010000054.1:0-18252 GCF_051162045.1 Anaerozeibacter quisquiliarum | reverse complement strand
AAAGACATTGCCGCAGAGCTGGAAACGGCGCTCTCCATCGTGACCACAGCCTACCTGAGAAGTGAGAACATCCTCACGGCTGTAGAGGAAAATCTCCGCTATCTGAATCCGCCGGTGCATCAGGTGTTCAAGGATTTTGTCCTGCGGGTGAAACTCATTGATCCCGATGTGCTGGAGGCCATCAAGGTGCTGCGCACCAGAATCGACAACGAGGTGTTCCGGGAATGGTGCGATGCCCTGTGCGACTGCCAGCATGACCGCAGTCTGAAAGTTACCCTGACACCCATCGTTTCAAAACTCAGTGATATGCGGATTGTGAACGGCGAGCTGGAATATCTCGTGTTTGAACCCCGCAAGGAATTTATTATCATGGTCATCTTCGTCATCGGCAACATTCCGCTCATGTATCTTCTCAACAAAAGCTGGTACGACACGCTGATGCACACTGTGCTGGGGCAGGTTATTCTGGCCATCAGCGCTGCCCTCATTTTTATCTCTACGGCCTGCGTGATCAAGCTCACAAAGCCAATTGAGTATCGGAGGTGATGGGGATGGGATTACTGTTTTTATTCGGAATCACCTTAGCGGTAGGGCTGTTTTTTATCCTTTTGGATCTGCTGCACCTGCCATACCTCAGCACCGCCAAGGCCATGCTGAATACCACAAGAACAGAGAAAAAAGCGGCAAAAACCATGGAAGCCTATCTCATGACTTGGGCGGTAAAGCTCGCAAAGCTCATTCACATGGATGAATACCGCAGGCATCGGCTCAAAAATGTACTGAAAGCCACCGGTATGAACATGGAACCGGAGGTCTATCAGGCATATGCGCTGGTGAAATCCGGCGCGATTTTGCTGCTGGCAGTTCCGGCAGGCTTTATCTTTCCCTTGCTGGTGCCGGTGGTGGTGTTCCTTGCGGTCATGGTGTATTTCAAGGAAAGCAAAAAGGCAGATGAAAAGCTGTGCGCAAAGCGAGCCTCCGTGGAAAAGGAGCTGCCTCGCTTTGTTGCCAATATCGAACAGGAGCTGAAAGCCTCCCGTGATGTGCTGTCCATCATAGAGAACTACAAGAAAAACGCCGGGGAAGCCTTTGCCAGAGAACTGACCATGCTGGCAGCGGATATGCGCTCCTCCAGCTACGAGGCAGCCCTAACCCGGTTCGAGGCAAGGCTCAATTCGCCCATGCTGTCCGACGTGGTGCGAGGCCTCATCGGTGTGCTGCGTGGAGATGACAGCACCGTGTATTTTCAGATGCTGGCACATGATTTCAAACAGTTGGAGCTGCAGCGCCTCAAAGGCGAGGCGCAGAAAATACCGCCGAAAATCCGTGTGTTTTCCTTTCTCATGCTGATGTGCTTCCTCTTTACCTATCTGGCCATCATTGCCTATGAGATCATCAAGTCCCTTGGCGGGATGTTTTAAGGGGGTGAAAGTGTGATTGTACAGGAAATGTTAATCAAATATCCGCAGGCGTCCTTTGATATGATGACACCGGGCGGGTTTGTGTTTTTAACGCCGAAAGCAGCAAGGGAGCTGCTGTCAGGAAAGAGCGTGACCGGGCATCCCGGTGTTTCGGAGTGCGCAAGGCTCGTAACCGCTGATGAGCTTTTGAATCAGGAGGTCATCAGCTCCAATTACAGCAACAATGTGTGGCATATACTAAGCAATTTTCCGCAGATGGAGCAGGACTCCGCCCCGCCCGAACAGGGGGTGAAGCTATGCTGAAGCTCTTAAAATCCAGACGTGGCGAGGGCTACATTGATGTGTGCGTCCTCGTCCTCTGCGCCATGCTGGTGATTGCGCTGGCCGTGCAGGTGCTGCCGGTGTTTATCGCAAAGAACCAACTGGACACCTATGCTACCGAGCTGTGTCGGGAAGCGGAAGTCTCCGGCAGGGTAGGCAGCGAAACCAGCCGCCGGGCTGCGGTTCTCACCGAGCAGACCGGGCTGAGTCCCCGGATTTCATGGTCAAAGACCGGGAATATCCAGCTGAATCAGGAAATCACCGTGACCTTGACCTTGGACAAGAATATCGGACTGTTCGGCGGGTTCGGTTCGTTCCCTATCACCCTGCGTTCGGAGGCCTCCGGGAAAAGCGAGGTATACCATAAATGACTAAGCTGAAACAAATATTCAAGGATAAGGCCGGGAACGGCTTCCCTTTGGTGGTAGCCATTACGCTGGCGCTTGTGATTATCCTGTGCGGCGTGACGGAGTTTTTTCGGCTGAATATCATTGCCGCCGGTGTGAAAGAAGCCTTGGAGGATGCCATTATTGTAACAGTCAACGACAACTATGCCGATGTGTATCACGGTGTCCGGGAGGGCTATAGTGGCGGCTACCAGCCGGACGGCTCATCCTTTTCCTACAGCATAAAGATCGGCGATATTTACGGTTACATGGACGGTGTCCTCGGTACAAAAAATGTCGGAGGCAGTCATGTGAAATATGCCGGGGATGCTTTGGAGTACAAACTCTCCGGCTTGGATGTTACCATCCGCAATGCGCCGCTGGCTCCTTCCTCTCCCCAAAACGCACAGCGCTTTGAAGCGGATGCAATAATCTGGCTGGAGGTTCCGGTCTATTTCGGCGGCAAGGAGCTGGCTCCCATGAAAATCAAGCTCAAGGTTCAGGCCGGATATACCGAAGTGTTTTAACTGTTCGGGAAATTGTCTGGACTTTCCAAAAAAGATGTAGTATGGTGAGAAATACAAAGGTAACATTTTACACTTCTTCGAAGGAGGTTGTCTATATGAGTGATAAAACAAAAAGGCGGCTCGTCATTGCTGGCGCTGCGGTCATCGGCCTTGCGCTGGTGGTTGCCATCGTAATGCGGTTTGCTAAGGAACCCGTAAAGCCAGATGCTTCTTCACAGGAGCCGGTCAGTTCTTCAAATGTGGCTCCTAATATACAGAATAGCACAGAGAAAAAAGAGGTGGTGGTTTCCCCGCAACCTGCATCAGAGCCGGAAAGCTCGGAAACGCTGCCGCCTCAGACTGACCTTCCGGAGCAGAAGCTCCAGCCCGATCCGGTAAAACCGGAAGCTCCCGCAAAACCTGAAGTGCCAAAGGATGCGGATACCACAAACCCGTCCAAGCCGCCGGAATACAAGCCAGAGGATACGGAAAAGAAACCGGCTGCGGAAAGCAAGCCGCAGGGCGGCGGTGGCCTGCCGGGATTTGATAACGTGCCGGACGGCGGTGCCAATCAAGTGATCGAGGGAAAAAGTGACGGTGACATCAATAAGCAGGTCGGGGAAATGGACTGACAAAAATTATATTAGTGGCAAGAAAACACGGTTTAGCGCCGTGTTTTTTTGTTGCGGAAAGGAGATTTTATGAAGCGATTTATGGGAGTACTGCTCTCAATGGCGATCCTGTTCGCTGTTGTTTTTCCTATAAATGCTTATGCAGATACAGGTGGCAGCGGTAATTTGGATGGCGGTGGCGGTGGCATGGGTGACGGTACCAGCACCAACTCGTGGACTCCCGGAAATGAGGGTGTGCGGGTAACGGTAGTTCGGGCAAGTGACCATGCAGTGGTTGCAACACCGATTGACTTAACAAATCGCCCTCCGAATTCCTCCATTTATAACTTCGGAAAAATCAGTAAACTCCAGTACAATGGAGGCCGTGGACTGTCACCCATAAAGGGAAGCTATAACTGCGTTGTTCCTCCACAACCACTGCCCAAAATCATAAGCACGAATGGCAGCAATAATATTGAAGCTATTAAACGCTATTTCTGTTCGGAATATTTGGTTCAGATGATAGCAAACCATACCGGCATGAGCTACGATGTGTTAATCGGAGGCAAGTACAAGTTACTTTTGGAGCCAATCGCCTATTACAAATTTGAGGGTGTAATGATTGCCACCACAGCCACGGAAGCCGCCATGTATGACGAACAGGTCGGCGGTCTCCTGCGCAGGAGGATGGTATCCCTATCCCATAAAAATCTGCCGCTGGCCATGTTCCTTGAGGTGGCGGATCTCGGCTATCCGGCATGGTCAGGCAGCCAAAGCAAGGCCGTTTCCAATGCGGATATTAAAGCAGCTCTCGGTCTTGGCATCGTGCGATTTAAGGATGCGCCTGCCGAACCGCCCAATGTTTCGGTATATGACTACGAATACCGGGTGAACACCGAAGTCATCACAGCGATTACCGTCAACGGCGGTCAGAGTGATCCGGATCGTCCGGTATCGGCAACCTTTTATGTGAACGACAGGAGCTATCGGGTCAGCAACATCTACTACCCAGACGGCGACAGCCAGCTGGCATGGATACGCTGGACAACGCCGAATACCCCGCAGCGGATGACGATAACCGTTTCCGTGGCTGGAGGCGGCAGCTCCACCAAGGTAACAATCAACGTCAACATCGTTGACCTGAATAAGAATCCGCCGCCCAATCCTGTGGCTGATGACCGCAACGACAGCTTTCAAAAGCCCGCTGTTCCCAACAAGGCGCAGCAGACCTCCGCCAGCTGGACGGTATGGCGACCGTGGTGGCAGGAGCATTGGGTATGGCACAGCGACTGGAACTGGTACAGCGATGGTGACGGAGGCGGTCATTGGGAGGATGACGGCGAATGGGTAGACGAGGGCTGGTGGGAGTTTGACCTTGACCGATATCAGGCCAGCCTGTCGGCAAGCATGGCCATTGCTCCGGATGAGAAAAGTCCCACCGCCAGCGGCAAGACCATGAAGTCCGGCTATGGGGTCAATGAAACGGTTTCTGCCAGAGTCAGCACCAACCAGTCCTCGGCGGTAACCGGGGTGCAGACTGCGGTGACCTACTTCCCGGAATTCGGGTACCAATCCTACTGGCGGCTGCTGGAGTGTATGAGTTCCGGCTACAGTGCCCGGTTTGAATTTCAGAAGAATCCCTACAGCACCTACAGCCGCAGGACGCATTTTTCACCCATCTGGTTCCCGGACGGAAGCTATACCCCGTACACATGGCTGATCGATAGCTGGACACCCGCTGGGATGTTGTCCATGAACCTCACGGATAGCGTCACCATTCGGGATAATTTATGGGCAGATTGGCATATTTCGCCTCAGAATCCCAATTAAACATAGAGAAAAAACAAGGCCGCAGCGAATCGAAAGCTGCGGTCTTGCCATTCTCAACCCTATGAAGAAAGGTGGAAAATCGATGAAATCGAAACGAATTGCAATGCTCCTGTGCATGGCTCTGATGCTGTGCCTGATGTTCAGCACAACGGCCTATGCTGCAGGAAGCGGCGATGTGGCCGGGGCGATTGAGGGAACGTGGTCGACCGCTTCCCAGCAGATCAAGACGGTGGTCAACAAGGTGGTGTTCCCCGCCATCGACCTGATTCTGGCGGTGTTTTTCTTTGCCAAATTGGGTACGGCTTATTTTGATTATCGGAAACATGGTCAGTTCGAGTGGGCTGCTCCGGCAATCCTGTTTGCCTGCTTGGTGTTCACACTGACCGCTCCCTTATACATCTGGCAAGTGCTGGGGATGTAGCACAGGAGTCGCAGATTTTTACTCCTCCGGCTGCTTATCTGTCAGGCGCAGCGGGGTCTCATCTGCATCCATATATATTTCCTCGCACTCCTGCTGGGCGGTGCGCATCATACAAGCAGCCTGAGAAATGAGCTTCTCGGCATCGGTTGCTGCGTTAAACATTTTATAGTAGAGCTTTTTGTAATCTGCCACACAAATACCTCCTTTGAAATTATTTCGGCGGCCTCCGTTGTGTGGTATTAAAGCTCTGAACAAGCGGATTGTCAAGTCATAAATCAGGGAAAAAAGCTGACCGGTGCGGGAGGAAGCGGCAGTTATGAAAGAGGTGAAATTGAAATGTTTATCTGGGATTTTGTTGCCGACACTGTCCTCGGTCAGATTGTAGATTGGATCTACGGTCAGATCGTGGGCTTTCTCGGCGACTTTTTTATGCAGATGGGAAACATGGGAGCCGACCTGTTCGAAATGAGCTGGGTGCAGTCCATCGTGCTGTTCTTTTCCTATCTGGCGTGGGCGCTCTACGGTGTCGGTCTTGTGGTGGCTGCCTTTGAATGCGGGATTGAATCACAGTCCGGCAGAGGCAGCATCAAGGATACCGCCCTCAATGCCATCAAAGGCTTTATGGCGGTGGGGCTGTTCACCACGGTGCCGGTGGAGCTATATAAGCTGTCAGTGTCTTTGCAGGGCAGCTTTACTGCCGGAATTACCGGCCTTGGAACCGACTTCGGCACAGTAGCCCAAGGCATCATCGAATCCTTACAGGATGCGGGGAATCTGGAGCAGGCCATGACCAGCAATGTATTCGGAGGCTTGTCTGCCATTACAAGCCCGATCATGATGATTTTTATTCTCATCCTGATGGGCTATGCGGTCATTAAGGTGTTCTTTGCCAACCTGAAGCGAGGCGGTATTCTCCTCATCCAGATTGCCGTGGGAAGCCTGTATATGTTCAGTGTTCCCCGTGGGTATATTGACGGCTTTGTGTCATGGTGCAAGCAGGTCATAGGGCTATGCCTTACGGCATTCCTGCAGGCAACGGTGCTGATTGCCGGACTCATGGTGGTAAAAGACCATGCGCTGCTGGGGCTTGGACTGATGCTGGCAGCCGGTGAAATCCCCCGCATTGCCGGACAGTTCGGACTGGATACCAGCACCAAAGCCAACCTCATGAGTACGGTGTATGCGGCGCAGACTGCGGTGAACATGACAAAGACGGTAGTACAGGCGGTGGCAAAATGAGTCAGAATAAGCTGGTCTATATCTGTTCGCCCTATGCCGGGGACATACAACAGAATGTGGAATTTGCAAAGGCGGCCTGCCGCTATGCAATGGAGCAGAATTGTACGCCGATAGCTGTCCATCTTTTGTATCCGCAGTTTTTGGATGACAATGACCCCATCCAGCGGGAATCCGGTCTTTGTATGGGGCATCGTGTGCTGGAGGCCTGCGATGAGCTGTGGCTTTGCGGCAGCCGGATGTCCAACGGCATGGCTATGGAGCTTCAGGAAGCCAAAAAGCTGGGTATTCTTGTTCATGAGATATCCGCAGAACAAATCCAAGGAGGTTTTACAATGGAAAAGAAATATGGTGTATGGGCGATGCGCAGCGCCGGTTCGGTGTGCGGAGCCGCTCAGAGCTGGTGCAAGCACGGCGGCAAGCCGATGGAATTTGAGTCGATGGAACAGGCCGAAAGCTACGCCAAGCAGCTGAACGAAGCCTGTTATTCTCCCAATGTGCATTATGCCGCAAAGGAAATGGAACCGGAGCTGAAGCAAGGCTCCGGTTTTTCCATGCGGATGTAAAGGAGGCGGCCTATGTATATCTACCCCGATCACTTAAGAGCAAAAGCAACCTTAATAGGCTTTACTTTCATGCCTGCGACAGATTGAAAAACACGAACGGAACCTTTGAATGCAGCTATCATAGCAGCTATAAACTCTGCTCCCGGCATTATATCCACAGGAATGTACTGGAAGATGCGGTTCTCGCCAGCCTGCGCCAGGTGACGGAGATGGCCAGGGTACACGAGACAAAGTTCATTCATTTGGTGGAAAAAGCAACGAGCAACAGTGGTCGGGAAGCCTTGCGGAGGAATCAGCGGGATCTGGCGGCGGCGCAGAGCCGTTTGGCTGAGGTTGACAACATCATCAACCGACTCTACGAGGACAAAGTGGCCGGGCTGCTCTCTGCTGACCGCTTTGCCAGAATGATGGCGGCATATGAAGAAGAGCAGCAGACGATCCGGGTGCGGTATGAAGAGCTGCACGAGCTGATTGCTGTCGAGAATCAAAAGCGCGATGGTGCCGTGCAATTCGTCAGCCTGGTCAAGAGGTTCACGGACATTCAAGAATTGACGCCAGAGATTGTTGCAACGTTCATCGATAAGGTTTTCGTTTACGAGCCGATGATGGTTGATGGCAAAAAGCAGCAGCAGGTCAGAGTGCGATACAACTTTATTGGGGAAGTAAACGGTACACGATAACAGTCCGGCAGAATCGCCGGACTGTTTCATTTAGCCAAGTGGATGTTTGAAAGCTCCCGGAGATCGGGAAACCGACTACCGAGGGCTTTCTCAAGGTTTGACAGATAGAAGTCTTTCTACGGCAAATCAAGGATTTGGAGCCGAACCAGTATACCTTTATACAAATTTTCAACCAATAAAGCATCCATAAGCCAAGCTCTGTCTGTAATGGAAGCGACGCGCGTAGCATTTCTGCATTTCGCATCAGAGAGCGAACGCACTCGCAAAGGCAACAGCATAAGCAGCCGCCGTTGGGAGTAAACCTCAAAAATATACGTTTCCCGAAGGCTCCTATGTAATCGTGAAATGATGCACTCACCCGATTATAGCTTAATCTGCGCCCTCATACGTTATATCGAAAAGCCCATCTGGCGTATATTCTCCGGATAGCACCTTATGAATTCGTGTCACACGCTGCGCGTTTTCTTGCGGATGATCTGCGATGTTAAGTTCGTTTGGGCTGATCAGGGATGCGATAAGCGACAAATATTCATCATCGGTCAATTCGGACACTTTTTTGCCAAAATAAGTGGCTGCCGCATCGCTCAAGCCGTATGCACCGTTCCCAAAGTATGAGATATTAATATATAGCGTCAACTGTGTTTGCTTGTCGACCATTGGGTCAAGCGCCAACCACGCACACAGTGTCTGCTTGATCTTCATGATGCCTTGCTCAAAGTCCTTGAAATAGAAACGCTTCGCCAAATTCTGGGTGATCGTCGTCCACCCAGCGCCAGGGGTCACAAAGTCTACGCCGTGATGGTGGTAAAATGCCGGATCTTCTATCTTGAGAAGCATTTCTTGGCGCGGCAAGGAAAGTTCGCTCAACGGCAACTCAATACGGCCAGATGCCCAGATGTCGGCAACTATTTGCTGCGTGTTTTGCCGCGCGGCGACTACTTCATATCCGTAATATACGATAATGAACGCCACGAGTACAGTAAGAACGATCCATACCAGTCGCCTCACCTTGAATCTTTTCATATTGCCTCCGAAACTCCATCGCTTACAAAAACAAACACCATAGGATAATATTGACTATATTATAACGTAGAATTTCCTTGGTGACAATCATTTTTTCCGCGGGATGGTCTTGCTGGATTGCAGTTTATCTGGGCAGGTGATGGCCGTTATTCTTACAGGAAGAAGTACCCGTATACTCACCTATTCGGATGAGGGCATCACCGGAACCCGGTCTGACAAGCGGGAGGAATTTCAGCGGATGCTTTCCGACTGCAGAAAGGGCAAAATCGACCGCATCCTTGTAAAGTCTGTTTCCCGGTTTGCGAGGAACATCCACGACTGCCTCTCTACCGTCCGGGAGCTGAAAGCCCTCGGCATTGAGGTGGAATTTGAGGAAGATGGCCTCAAAACAGCGGATATGCACGATGAGATGATGATCGGAGCCTTCAGCTCCATCGCTCAGGAGGAATCCACCTCCATCTCCAACAATATGCGCTGGAGCTATGCCCGGAGGATGCAGAACGGCAGCTTCACTTGCTGCTGCGCTCCCTACGGATACGACCTTGTAGATAATACGCTGATTCCCAATTCAAAGGAAGCCCCCATAGTGCGCCGGATATTTGGAAGCTACCTCTCCGGCAAGAGCATGGATCAGATCGCAACCGAATTGAACGCCGAGGGTATCCCCTGCAAGAATGGCGAAGTCAGCTGGCTTTATACCGCCGTCAGCTATATCCTCAAAAGTGAGCGATACATCGGCGATGCCCTGCTGCAGAAATCCTACACCACCAGCACCATGCCTTTTCAAACCAAGCGCAACAAGGGCGAGCGTGACCGCTATTATATCACCGACTCCCATGAGCCGCTCATCAGCCGGTCAGAATTTGAGCAGGCACAGCAGCTGATGAAAGCCCGTAACGCCCTCTGCCCAAGCAAGGGTCGTGGCAGGCAGTACGCTTTCTCCGGGAAAATCAAGTGCGGCAAATGCGGTACGAACTTCTCCCGCAGGGTGACCAACGGAAAAACCTATTGGGTCTGCCACAGACACTTCCGCAGCAAGGAGCTTTGCGAAATCCGTCAAATCCGGGAGGATGCCATTATACAGACCTTTATCCGAATGGTTAACAAGCTAAAACAGAACAGCCGCTATATTCTCTCCTCCGCCTTAACAGAGCTGATGGATCTCAAATCCAAAATCACCATGAGCGATGTAAAAGTCGGAAGCATCAATAAGGAAATAGCGGAACTCACCAAGCAGAGTCTGGTACTGAATCGTCTCAGGACGAAAGGTTACATGGACTCTGCTATTTTTATGCAGAAAAATAATGAAATCAACCAGCAGCTCGACCTCCTGAAACGAGGCCGCCGCAGACTGTTGGAAAGCGATGCGGACGATGAGATGATTTCCGACTGCAAGCTGCTGATGGAGCTGATGGAACAGGGAGCGCCGTACCTGACCGGTTTTGACGAAACCCTGTTCCACAGCATCGTCAATCAGATTGTTGTTACCGAGCAGGATAAGCTGCAATTCTGCCTGATCGGTGGGTTTGCCTTTACCGAGCAGCTGCCAAAGGAGGTGTTCGGGCGATGAAGAAAAACCGCTACCTTCCTTTCGGCTATCACATCCAAAACGGTGCGTTGTGCATTCATGAAGCGGAGGCCTCTGTGGTACGGCGGGTTTTCGAGGATTACCAAGCCGGAATATCCTATCGCCGGATTGCCGAAAGCCTCACCACCCAAGGCATCCCCTATATGGAGAACCGCACCGACTGGAACAAGCACATGGTCAAGCGGATGTTGGAGAATTCCCGCTACTGCGGTCGGGATGACTTCCCACCGATACTCCCTGCCGACACGTTCGGGGCTGTGACCGCCCTAATCGGGCAGAAAAGCCAAGGGGAACCTTTATCCGAGGAACTGGACAGCATCCGCAGTAAAGCGGTTTGTGGGGCTTGTGGAGCCAAGTACACAAGGGATGGACGAAGCAAGAATTATGAAGCGTGGTGCTGCTCCGCAGAGGGGCGCATTGCATCCAAGAGAATCACCGACCAAGCACTGCTGGAGAACGTAACCGCAATCCTGAATACGATTATTAGCAATCCGAGCCTGTTGGAGCTGCCCACACCGCATCGGGAGCATTATTCCCTTGATGTTACCCGGACAGAAAATCAAATCAACCGGGAGCTTGAAAAGGGCGAGGTGGACAGCGATTATATCAAGCTGCTCATATTCGGCTGCGCCGCTGCAAAATATGCGGCCTGCGCAGATACAGAGCCGGAATACTTAACCCGCCAGTTGCTGACGATATTCGAGAAACAGCCGCCGCTGGAGGCATTTTCAATCTCATTATTTGAGGATACCGTCAAGCAGGTGGTTATTGATATGGACGGCAGCCTGTGGCTGCGGATGATAAACGGAAAGCTGATTGGAAAGGAGTAATCGCCATGCAAATGCAAACTTTAACACCCCTACAGAAAAGGGTCGATGTGATCCCCGCCAATATTCTTTTAACCAAGCCCAATGCCAGAAAGAGAAAGCTCCGTGTGGCGGCTTACTGCCGAGTCAGTACCGAACAGGAAGAACAGCAATCCAGCTACGCTGCACAGATTGCTTATTACACCGATAAAATCAGCAAAAATAAGGATTGGGAGCTTGCCGGTATTTTTGCTGATGAGGGTATCACCGGAACCAGCGCCAAAAAGCGCACCGAGTTTCTCAAGCTCATGGCACTGTGCGAAAAAGGCAAAGTAGATATGGTGCTGACCAAATCCGTCTCCCGGTTTTCCAGAAACACGCTGGATGCCATCGGTTATATCCGAAAACTCAAGGCAAAGGGCATTCCCATCATCTTTGAAAAAGAGGGCATCAACACGATGGAGATGGCCAGCGAAATGGCACTGTGCTTCCTCAGTGGCTTTGCACAGGCTGAGAGCGAATCCATCAGCCGCAACGTGACATGGGGTAAACGTCAGAGCTTCAAAAGCGGAAAGGTTCCCTTTCAATACTCCCGCATTTTAGGTTACCAAAAAGGTGAGGATGGTCAGCCCAAGATTGTGCCGGAGGAAGCGGAAATCGTCAAGCGGATTTTCAGAAGCTATTACTCCGGTGCCAGCGTCCGAAAAATAAAGGAATCGCTGGAGGCAGACAGCATTCTCTCGCCTACTGGAAAGCAGGAATGGTCAGTTGGCGTACTGCAATATATGCTCCGCAACGAGCGTTACATCGGCGATGCCCTGCTGCAGAAAACCTATGTGGTGGATTGCTTAACCAAGGAAACCCGGAAAAACAACGGCGAAATCCCACAGTATTATGTCACCGGAAATCATGATCCGATTATTTCAAAGGATTTATTCAATCTTGTTCAGGAGGAAATCACCCGGAGAGCCGGGAAACGTAAGGTAGCCCAAAAAGCGGTGAAAACCGAAAAAGGAAAATACAGCAGCAAATACGCCTTAACCGAGCTTCTCTGCTGCGGTGACTGCGGCACACAATATCGCCGGGTTACTTGGGCGAGGAACGGCAAGAAAAAGGTGGTCTGGCGCTGTATCAACCGCTTGGAATACGGCACGAAATACTGCAAGGAATCCCCTACCATTGAGGAAAGCCGATTGCACCAAGGCATTGTCACCGCCCTGAACCGGCTGGATGAGGATAAGGCTGATGTCATTGATACCCTCAAGGCAGGCCTGCAGCTTGCCATCGGTACGCAGGATGATGACAGTTTCAATGAAGCTGCTATCCGGAACCGCATTGCGGAGCTGCAGAGCGTTATGATGGATTTGGTGGAACTCAGCTCCAAATCCAGCGCCGGTGCGGATTACTTCGATGCCAAGTTTGAGGAAATCGCAGCGGAGATAAAGGGGCTGCAGGGGCAGCTTGGGGAGCATCAAGAGCAGACCATGCTTGCTCAAAACACACAAGCCCGAATCCATGAGCTGCTTTATACGCTGGAACATATTGACCTTAGCGTAAAGGAATATCGTGACGATGTAGTTAAGGGGATTATTACCAAGGTGGTGGTTTTATCCGCAGACCGCATCCGGATCACCTTTGATAACAATATGGAAATGGAACAAGAGCTGCTGGGGGAATAAAAATAGCAGGAGAAGCCGCCAAAAAGATGGCGGTTCTTTCTCCTTTGGGCAGACTTTCTGCTATTTTTCAATTCATCTCACCATAATACTGTGAATATTTCCATAATTTACACGAATCTAATTGCTTTATTCGCCGCTGCGATATATAATATATACAATATTTATTTGGCAAAGGAACGTTTTAATGGACTATATGACAACGAAAAAAGCAGCAGAAAAATGGGCAATCACTACACGCCGGGTACAGGTGCTTTGCGCACAGGGTAAAATACCGGGCGCTGTTCGGTTTGGGATTACTTGGGCAATACCCAAGGATGCGGTGAGGCCCAAGGATGGTCGATATAAAGGTTCTGATAATTATTGATGTGAAGTAAAATCTTATTTAGCATTCCGCTGGTAAGATGTAATGGAGGATGAGGGATAGATGGGTGGAAAAGAAGCCTCACGGGGATTTTTATACCAAGGGTTTGCTTCAGTATTAGAAGCATTAACTGATAAGCGTAATTGGGATAAGATATATGTCGAGTTTCCAACAACAAATGATAAGGTCGATATTGCTTTAGAGCAAGATAATCAGATTATTAAATGTATACAGGTAAAATCATCAATAAACGCATTCTCTAAGTCAGATATAAAGAAATGGCTTGTTGACCTTATAGATGATATAAAGAGTCCTGAATATGAATTATTTTTAATCGGACAATGTGATAAGAACGCTAATACATTTATGAAGTCAATCGAAAAATATTATAGTAAAACACTTGATAAAGAGGCAGAATTATCGCTGTGTGGATTTGATACTAATTTGCTTGATAAGAAAATAATACGTTTTTCTATTTTGCCGTTTGAAATAGAAGTTTTAGAAAAAATTGTAAGAGATTCATTACACCAGTATATTTCATATAGCAATCAAGTGATGACTTTTGATCAAATTAGTTTCATTGCTTCGGCTACTGTAAATGACCAGATGATATCTTCAACACAGGGGAAAGGTATTATTAGAAAAGAATTCGATGAAGAATTGGAAAAACGCATTTTTCTTGTAGCCGATAAATACTCCCCTAAAAGAATATCTATTGGAATTAAAAGCTTTACCCGTGGAACAGAAAATTTGGAGGAAGAGACAAAGAGTTGCTTGTCATTGATCAATAAGTTTGATGGTCGGTATATAAAAGACAAATATAATTGGAACAAGGATATTTATGAAGATTTGGAAAAGTTCCTACTCGCAAATACAAGCCAAGAGCATGCTTATCAAGTGTTTTTAGATACACATATGTCTTTAGCTTTTGCAGCAGGTCGAATTCTAGATAGTAAGTCTGGCATTAATGTTTTTCCAATACAGAAATCAGCAACTAATGGTATTGTATTATGGGATGTAAAATTATCATCTAAAAGAAATTATTCTTGTTGGGATATTTCGCATGAAAAGTTTGATCAAAATCAAGGTGATTCTGCATTAATTTTAAATGTGACTCGTAACATCTACGGCGATGTGATAGAATTCATTAAAGAAAGCGATTTATTAATTGGACGTATTATTAACTGTATGCCCAGTGAAGTTGGTGGTACAAATTTTTCGATACAAGATGGAACTCACGCAGCTTTCTTAGCTAATTCTGTTTATAGTGCTATTGCAAGAAGAAGCACAATTGAGCGCCGTGCAACTCTACATATTTTTGCTTCTGCACCAAACGCATTTATGTTTTTTTTAGGACAAAATTCACAGGGATTTGGTAAATGTATTTTATACGAATATGATTTTGAACAACGCAATTCTTGCTCATATTCCCCATCAATAGATTTTACAAATTAAAGGAGGATTATTTATGTCTACCGTACCATCGTATTTTAGGGATTTTTTGTCGAATATTCGTTTGTCTGATAATCAAGTAAATGATCTGAAAACAGGTCATACGACATTAAGAAAAAGATTAAACGAAGATGAAACATTATCAAACATTATTATTAGTACCTTTCTGCAAGGAAGCTACCGCCGTTCAACAGCAGTAAAGCCCAAGAATGGCAACAAATCAGATGTCGATGTTATTGTTGTAACGAAATTAGATTCTAAAGAATATACACCAGAGGAAGCATTAGATTTATTTGTACCATTTTTAGAAAAGCATTATAAAGACAAATATAGAATTCAAGGCAGATCGATAGGTATCAGCTTAAGCTATGTTGATTTGGATATAGTACCGACCTCTGCACCAAGCGAAAGCGAAACGGGAATACTTCAAGATAAGGCTATTACTTCTGAATATACAATTGAAGACTTTCAGTATAACACACTTATAAAGTCATTTGACAATACGTTACTTGAAAGCAGTTATAACATATTTTGTAAATCAGATAGTGAACCTCAGTGGAAATCCGAGCCGCTTCTAATTCCTGACCGTGAAGCTGAAGAATGGGATAAAACACATCCACTTGAACAAATTAGGTGGACAGTAGAAAAAAACAAGAATTGTAATACTCACTACATAAATATTGTTAAGGCATTGAAATGGTGGCGTAAAACGAAATATCCAGATGTGAAACATCCAAAGAGCTATCCGTTGGAACATTTTATTGGTGATTGTTGTCCAGACAATGTTAATAGTGTTGCGGAGGGTGTCGTGCTAACCTTGGAAAACATAGTTTCCCAATATTCTAATAAACCTTTTTTAGCCGATAGGGGTGTTCCTGAGCACGATGTCTTCGCAAGAATAACAGATGAAGAATATTCTGACTTTTATGATACTGTTTGTGATGCTGCCAAAGTAGCCCGTGAAGCTTTTGATTGTGAAGAATTATACGACAGTGTTTGCAAATGGAGAGAATTATTCGGTAATGAATTTCCCCCTGCCCCGACTCCGTCAAAATCCAATTCATCGACTGGGTTTACGACTCGTACCGAAAAAACAGAAGCAGTTCCAGAAGGAAGATTTGCATAGATGGAAGAAAAACAAGCTCTTGTAATATTAAATCAGGCTCGAAGAGCATTAGATTCATTACCACAGGTCAAAATAATGGATGATTGGAGATTCGATAATGAGTTAAAAGTATGGTTTTTGCATTTAGGAATATCTATTGATTATAAAACACCATATTTTCCGCAAGTATCTCAGTGGTATATTGTGGCTGAATCTGAGTATCCAAAAGGAAAAATCAAGGTATATCCTGATGTGGAAAACAGTATGAATGTGACCTTATACCATCAGTCTAGCAACGCTAAAGTTGAAAAGAATGGCTTATGGAGAAAAGGAGCCTTGTGTCTTGAGATAAATACGATATCTGCTTTTCAGTCAGAGCCGCATAATGTTGATGAACGATTGTTGTATCATGTAAAACGGGCAATTAACTGGCTTGAGCTAGCTGCAAAAGATAAATTAGTTTCAGAAGATGAACCGTTTGAACTGCCAGATTTCACTTTAAGCAATATATTGGAGATGCAATTTGCCTTTTCTGAAGATGTTGTTACTTTCATGCAATGGGAAAGTACTGAATGCAGATATGGAATCGCAGAATTAGATGTTTATAAAAGCAAACCATTTGTGTATTATGTAAAACTATTCAAGTCATTAGATGACAATATTGAGCACTATACGCAATGGGGCAAGCAACTTTCAAAAACCAATATATCACCTCCAATTAGTGCTCTGTGGATATTTTTGAATCAACCCCCAGCAATTAATAAGTGGCAAGCACCAGAAACTTTTGGCGATTTAATAGATGCATGCAATAATCAACACATTGATATTATGGATGTGTTAAAAAATATGGTTTCAAAAATTCGAGATGGAAGACGTCATTTACTTCTACTCGGTTTTCCTATTCCTAAGGTTTTTGGTGGAGAGCCTGAATTGGTTTCTTGGAAAGCGTTGTATTTACCGGTTGTATCATACGGGAAAAAGACAGCAAAGGGCTTCAGAGCCAATCAGCAGGGTTGGTGGTTTCGTGACAAAAGTGAAGTCTTAAACCGAAAGTCCAAGCTAGACTGGATTATTTCAGAAAATTGGAACCAACAAGAAATATCACAAAGAGGCAAAATGAGTGACTTTTTGCTTAGAAAAAAGATGTTGATTGTTGGAGCAGGTTGTATTGGCGCATCGGTAGGAGAAATACTTGTACGCTCGGGGATATATAATCTCACTATTGTAGACTCCGACATATTTAAGGTCGGAAATTTATCCCGTCATGTCCTAAATTTAAACAATATTGGTGAACTTAAAGAACTATCACTATGCAGTTACCTTAATTCTTTAAATCCACATGCAAATGTTGAGGTAATAAACGATACAATAATAATTGATGAAGAATTTAAAACCAATATTGATTTAGATAAATATGATATAATAATTGATTGTACAGGAGAAAATAGCGTTCTAAATATTTTCCAAAACATTAATTTGAAAGGAAAACATGTTTTGGCTTCAATATCTGTTGGTTTGGGAGCAAAGCATTTATATATTGCACTCACAAATAATCATATTATGAATTTAAATAATTTTTACGAATTGATTTCGCCTTACTTGCACAATGAAAAGGCTTTATACGATGATTATCATTTACCAAGGGATGGGACTGGTTGCTGGCATCCTACTTTTCCTGGGCGAAGTGATGATATTTGGATTGCAGCGGCAACCTCTGTGAAAGCAATTGAAAATTATATTCTATCAAAATCCGAAAAAATGCTTTCACTTGTATATGAACAGAGAGAAAGTAACGGATTTTTTGAGGGGTATGTAATGGTGGATAAAAAAGAAGATGGATAATTTGTTTTTTCAAGATAAAAATCAGATATATAATATCATTATTTCTAAAGCGGCATATGAACAAATGCTTTTATATTGCGAAAGAGCTAACCCTTATGAAACTGGGGGCATATTAATAGGAAATTACTCTTTAAATCAAACAACAGCAAATATTTTGCAAATAACCGAACCTCCAAAGAACTCCAAACATGCAAAATGTAATTTTCACAGGAGCTCATGTGGACTGAAAAAACTTTTAGATACAGCTTGGAATCAAGATCAATTTTATTTAGGAGAATGGCACTATCATCCTAATGCTTCTACAAATCCTAGTTGCACAGATATTAGTCAAATGATTACTTTGGCACATAATTCCAAATTAAAATGCCCCGAGCCTATATTAATTATTGTTGGTGGCCACAGTAATAATTGGGAGCTT
>NZ_JBISDI010000053.1:0-21138 GCF_051162045.1 Anaerozeibacter quisquiliarum | reverse complement strand
GTACAGGACGCGGGGGCTGTGGCGGCATATCCTTGCGGCCGAATGTCAGCGCGCTGCTGCGGCGCGCTTGATCGCGGCTTGGTGCTGGGCGTCCAGCGAGTTTGTGCCGTGCGTGCGGCTATTGGTAAAGTGGATGCAGTGGTGGCCGTCGAAATCGTTATCGGCGATGCTGCCCGATCCGTGCGGCATGCCGTTCATCGAGGCGGCTACCTTGCGCCCGCCGACCGAAACCCAGATCGCGCGCCGCTCCCACGACCAGGAACCGCCATACGCCTTCTTCATCAGCGCCGAGTCCTTGCCGGTCTTGGGCTGCACGTCGGCGTGGTTGGTGCCGCCCGAGCGGTACACGTGCCAGCTTAGCCCGGTCTCCACGTCGGTCACCACCGCCGTCGCGCCGCGCGGAAACAGCTGCTGAATGCCGCTCGTCCACCAATCCATCTCAACCGCCTGGCCCTCGACCGGCTGCGCCGTCGAGTCGAGCTTGTTGCGCGGCGCGTCCTTTGCGTCGAGCGCGCGCCGGGTGGCTGCGTCGGCGATGCCGGTGACGGACAGCCCGGCGGCCTTCTGGAAGTCCTTGACCGCCTGCGTCGTCAATTTCTGATAGTTGCCGCCGATGTCGCCGAAGAACCATTCGAGCGCCTTGAGCCGCCTTTGCAGCGCCTTGACCTCCTCGCCCGAATCGCCGGGCTTCAGCGTCGCCTCGGCTGCCGGGGGCGGGTTGGGTGCGGGCGGCGTAGGCGTCGGTGGCGTGTCCGCAGGCGGGTTTGCCGACAGCGCGCCGAGCTTGACGAACCCGGTCTTGTTTTGGCAGGCGACCTTGGCCCACCGGCCCTTCTTGCCCGCGAGCGTCACCGCTTCGCCTTTTTCGATTTGCGCCAGTGCCTTCGACGCGGCGCTGGCCGCCTTGCGCAGCTTGATCGCCTCTTTGGCGTACATCGTTTGTTTGGCCGGCGCGTCGGGCTTCGGCTTCTCCTTGAGCGGGGCCAGCGCGCGGCGGTCGATGAAACCGCCCCGACCGTTCAGTTTCACCTTGGCCCAGCCCTTCTTGACGCCCAGCACGTCGAGCGTCGTGTCGGCATCCAGCGCCGCCAACACCTTCGAGCGCGTACTGCTGGCCTTATACAGCTTGACTTCGCGCGTAATGCGCATCAGCTTGGCGTGGGCCGGCGCACTCAGCATCAGCCCCATCAATATCAGCGTCAGCGCGCGCATCCATCGCGTTCGCACATCGAAACCCCCCTCCGTCGGCTCGGCCGTCCGAGCCCACGCATGGGATTATATTACAAAAATGTTTCAAAATCAAGCGAAATCGAAATATTCGTCGAAATTGCCACGGTTTGGCCGCAGCAGGCCGCGTACCGCCCCGATCAGGTACAGCGACCCGGCGACCACCGCCACGCCGCCCTCCGTCTCCGCCAGCTTACGGGTGCGCTCGAGCGCCTCGGCCACGGCGGGGCAGCTTTCGGCCCGCACGCCGCGCGCGCGGTACAGCGCGGCCAGCGCCCCGGCGTCCATCGCCCGCGGCCAGTCGACCGAGGTGGCGACCGCGCGATCTGCGAGTGGGGCCAGCACATCGGCATAGGCTTCCGGCTGCTTGTCCTTCATCATGCCGGTCAGCAGCACGATCGGCTGATCCTTGAAGAACGATTGCAAGTACCCCGCGAGCGCGCGCGCGCCCTGCGGGTTATGCGCGCCGTCGAGCAGCAGTCCGGGTTCGGCCCATTCGAGCCGGCCGGGCCACACGGTGCGCTCCAGGCCCGCCTCGATCGCGCGGGGATCGAGCGCCCAGCCCTGCCGGCGCAGCAGCGAAAGCGCCGCGAGCGCCAGCCGCGCGTTCTCGGCCTGGTGTGCGCCGGGCAGGTTGACGCGCACATCCAGATGCCCGAGCGCTGGCAGCTCGATGTCAAAATGCGAGCCGTAGGGATCGTGTGCGAGGCCGACCATCGGGTAGTCCTCGCAGCGCGCCACCCGAATCCCGAGCGAACGCGCGGCCTCGTCGAGCGCCGCGCGGGCGTCGAGGGTTCCGGGATAGAAGGCGGCGGGCGTGCTCGGCTTCAAAATGCCCGCCTTCTCGCGTGCGATATCGCCCAGCGTATCGCCGAGCAGGTCCATGTGGTCGTAGCCGATCGTCGCGATCACCGACACCTCGGGCGCGATTACATTGGTCGGGTCGAGCCGGCCGCCGATGCCGGTCTCGATCACGGCGATATCGACGCCCGCTTCCTCAAACGCGCAGAACGCCAGCGCGGTGCCCAGCTCGAATGTGGTGGGTTTGAACCCATGCCGGGCGACCGCGCCCGCGGCCGCGCGCACGCGCTCGCCGGAGCGCAGCAGCGCCTCGTCCGGGATCGGCCGGCCCGACAGCCGCACGCGCTCGTTGTAGCGCATCAAATAAGGCGATGTGTATAAGCCCGTCTTCAGTCGGTTTTCGCGCAGCGCGCGCTCGAGGAAGGCGCATACCGAGCCCTTGCCGTTGGTGCCGGCCACATGCACCGCGCGCAGCGCGCGCTCGGGGTGGCCAAGCGCCGCGCACAGCGCGCGCATGTTGTCAAGCCCCGCCTTTTCCCCAAGCGTTCGCTGAGCATACATCCACTCGATCAGCGCCTGCACTTTTCCGTCCGACATAATCCGCCTCCGCCACATTTTCCTGTCCAGGTAAGCATTGATTGATTCCGAAGCCATCTGGCGGACGCCTTTGCGCCCGCGCATTCCTGCAAAACGCTTGACGCAGCGCGGCTGCGCCTGCGCATTTTGCAGAAACGACCGGACGAAGAATCATCTCGCCAGCCGCCGCCCGAATCAATCAGCGCTTCCCCAGGTAACCGCCGATCAAATCCCACGCGCCACCGCACGCGTGCTTTAATCAGCGCTTCCCTAGGATAGCCGCGCGGAGCTTCGCTGTCAACAGAATCGATGTTGAAAAGAAGGGCATTCGTGGTATAATAGGTACGAGGACATCCGAGAGGAGATTGAATGGATATGCAAATTTATGTGTACCGCAGCGCCAAGCAGGTGGCGTGCGCGGCGGCGATGATCTTTGCCGCGGAGCTCATGGCGAAGCCCAACGCGGTGTTGGGGCTGGCTACGGGGAGCACGCCCATCCCCACCTACCAGCAGCTGATCGAGCTGAATCGCGAGGGGCTGATCGACTTTTCCCAGGCGCGCAGTTACAATCTGGACGAGTATGTCGGGCTCGCGCCCGATCATTCCGCCAGCTACCGGTACTTCATGAACGTCGAGCTGTTCGACCACATCAACATCGACAAGATCAACACCCATGTGCCCAGCGGCCTCGGCGACGTCGAGAAAAACGCCGCGGCCTACGACGCCGCGATTGAGGAAGCGGGCGGGATCGACCTGCAACTGCTGGGCATCGGCCACAACGGCCACATCGGCTTCAACGAGCCGAACCCCCGCTCGTTCATCTACAAGACCAATGTGGTCGAGCTGACGCCCTCGACGATCGAGGCCAACGCGCGGCTGTTCGCCGGCGTCGATGAAGTGCCGCGACGGGCGATCAGCTTGGGGATCGGCGGCATCATGAACGCGCGCCGCATCCTGCTGCTGGCCGTCGGCCAGGGCAAGGCCTCGGCCGTGCGCGACGCGGTCAAGGGCGACATCACGCCGCTGCTGCCGGCGTCCATCCTCAAGGCGCACCGCAACGTGCAGTTCCTGCTCGACGAACAGGCGGCGAGTCTGCTGTAGGTTATTGCGATTTTGTTGAGGTCAACAGAATCGCAGGCATCGGCGCCTGCCCGGTTTTTCGCAGGCTGCCCGTTCGTGCGCTCGCCCATGCAAAGCGAAACCATGGTGACGACCTCCGGCCGCGCGGCCGAAGGTCGTCGCTTTTTGTTTGCGAAAAAAGCGCTTGACAGCTCCGATCATAGTGTATATACTGTGTATGAACGGAAGACTCAGAGAGGCGGGATGCGGTGGACATCGTGATCCGCAACGCGGGTGGGCAGCCGATATACGAGCAGATCATGGCGCAAATCAAGGGGCAGATCGCTTCCGGGCGGCTTGCGCCGGGGGAGATGCTGCCGTCGATCCGCGCACTGGCGAAGGACCTGCGCATCAGCGTGATTACCACCAAGCGCGCATACGACGAGTTGACGCGCGAAGGCTACATCGAAACCGCGCCGGGGCGTGGCAGTTACGTGGCCGAACGCGACGCGGAGCTGATGCGTGAGGAGCATTTGCGGCAAATCGAGGAACATTTGTGTGAGGCTTGGCGGCTGGCCGCAGCATGCGGCCTTTCTAAAAGCGACCTCGGTCGGATGCTCGAGGTGTTGGACGAGGAGGGACTGGTATGAATGCGCTTGAAATACAAAAGCTGACGAAGCGCTACGACGGATTCACGCTCAACGATGTGAGCCTTGCGCTGCCCGAGGGCTGCGTAATGGGGCTGGTGGGCGAGAACGGGGCCGGCAAGAGCACCACGATCGCTCTGCTGCTGGGGCTGGTTAGGCCCGACGAGGGCCGGGTGTCGCTGCTGGGCGTGCAGGGCGGTTCGGCCGGGTTCGACGCCGCGCGCCAGGACGTGGGCGCGGTGCTCGACGAGGCCGGCTTCCCCGAGGGGCTCGCCGCGCGCGAGATCGGGCAGGTGATGCGGTATACGTTCAAGCGCTGGTCGGACGATGAATACAAAAAATACCTCGGTCGGTTTGACGTGCCCGAGCGCAAGGCGTTCAAGGAACTGTCGCGCGGTATGAAGATGAAGCTGATGCTGGCGGTGGCGCTGTCGCACGACGCGCGGCTGCTCATCTTGGACGAAGCGACCAGCGGGCTGGACCCGGTGGCGCGCGACGAGGTGCTGGACATCCTGCGCGACTTCACGCGCGACGAAAGCCGGTCGGTTTTGATGAGCTCTCACATCGTGAGCGACCTGGAGAAGATTTGCGACTATGTGGCCTTCCTGCACCGGGGTCGACTGGTCTTCTGCGAAGAGAAGGACGCGCTGCTGGACGGCCATGCGCTGCTCAAATGCGCGCGGGAGGATGTCAAGCGCCTCGACCCCTCCGCCGTCGTGGGTACGCGCGTGTCGGACTACGGCGCACAGGTGCTCGTCAAACGCGACTTGGTGCCCGGCGGCTGGCCGCTTGAGCGCGCGGGGATCGAGGACATCATGCTGTACTACGTGAAGGGGGGTGAAGTGCTGTGAGGGCGCTCTTGCTCAAGGATTTCTATACGCTGAAGAAGCGGTCCTTGTTTATGCTCGTGCTGATCGCCGTGTTTGCGCTGATGCCGGGCGAGGGCAATACGCAGAGTTTTCTCCCGGTCGTCTTCGCCGCGGCGTTGCCGATCACCGCGATGGCCTACGACGAGCGCGCCCGCTGGGAGCGTACGGCGGCGGCCTTGCCCTATGGCCGCGCGACGATCGTGCTCAGCCGGTATGCGCTGGGGTTGATCTGCGTAGCCGCCGCCGTCGCCTTGATACTGATTGGGGCGGCCGCGCGCCATGCGTTCGGCGCCTACGCGCTGGATATGTCGGAAGTACTGGGCGCCGGCGCGGCTGGGCTGTGCTTCGGAGCGCTGATGATGCCGTTCATGCACTGGTTGGGCGTCGAGAAGGGACGGTTGGCGTACTTTGCGGGTGTAGCGATCATGACGGGCGGGTTATTCGCGTTCAAAGCGATGCCGGGCATTGGCGCGGCGGTGAACCTGCAAGCCGGCTGGCTGCCGTTGGGCGCGCTGGCGTTGGATGGGGTGTCCGCGTTGGTATCGATTTGGCTGTATAAGCGACGGGCGTTATAGGTACACATTGGAGGGATGCCCCCGCAGGCGCGGGGGTAGGGGAGTTATGTGCCGAGCGCGATGCGGAAATGGATGGGCGGGGAGCGCCTGCGGCGGTTATTGCAGGAATTTGGCCATGAAATTTGATGAAAAAACTTTCTCCCAAAACGCTTGACATCTCCCCAACCCCATGATATACTAGTCTCTGTTGTCGCGGGGTAGAGCAGTCCGGTAGCTCGTCGGGCTCATAACCCGGAGGTCGAGGGTTCAAATCCCTCCCCCGCAACCATTATGCCAATTTGGGCTCGCCCAGGTTGGCATTCTATGGCGGCGTAGCTCAGTTGGCCAGAGCATTCGGTTCATACCCGGAGTGTCACCTGTTCGAATCAGGTCGCCGCTACCACGGAAACCCCCGAAATCATTGAGGTTTCGGGGGCCTTGCTTTTTCAGTCGTCGGAGTGGCCGCGGGCTTGTGCAACTTTTATGCAACTTTTTTTTCGGGTGGCACGCGCGTTTTTCTTGGCCGCGAACACCGACTCGATCTCCGTGCGGGCATTTTGCAGATGTAACTCGTTCAGATGCGTGTAAATGTTGGCGGTCGTGCGGTAATCCGTGTGCCCTACGATCCGCATGGTGACGAGCGGATCGAGCCCTGCCTCCCAGCACATGGTGATGTAGTTGTGCCGCAGATAGTGGGGCGTGATGATCGGCTTGAGGCGTGAGCGGATGTCTGGGTGCTTCCAACCTTCCCCTTCTTTAGGTTCTTCCTTCGGGACGGTCAGGCCTACAGATTCCAGCATCTCAAGCCAGATGCGCTCGGCGCTGGCCTTTGACAGCGGCTTGTTCGACTGCTGCCCATGGAACAGCAGCGCCGCAGGATGCCCGCGGCGGGGCCAGAGGATGGCCCTTAGTTCTGCCGGCACAGGCACCTCCCTGTCGGCGGCGTCGGTCTTTAGCTCGCCCAGCGGGGCCGCCTTGGTGGTGTAGTCCGTATCTCGCTGGATGTGGACAAGGTCTCTGTCCCAATCGAAATCGCCCCACATCAGTCCGCGAGCTTCGCCTGGGCGGACGCCCAAGTAGTACATGCAGGCCAGGTATGCGCCCCATTCGTGCGTAGCGATCAAGTGGAGCGCCTTCTCGGTCTCTTTGGGCGTCAAGCTTCGCCGCTCCTGAACCTTCCCCGGCTTCGGGTTTTTCAAACCGCCGGCCGGGTTGGATGGTATAATCCGATCGGCCAGCGCCGCCGTAAAGACACCGCGCACGACAGTGCCTGCAAGGGCGATGGTGGTGTCGGACTTGCCCGCGAAGCCGTTATACCATTTCTGGAGTTCGCTGGCCGTGATCGAGCGCAGGTTCCGCTCGCCGAAGAAGGGCAGAACATGCTTGTTCATTATGCTTCGGTAGCTGGACCGCGAGGATGGGGACAAATCCGGCTCCCGGATATTCTTGTACCACTCCACGGCGTACTCGCCAAACAGCCTATCGTCGCGCAGGCCGGTCCCGGCGATGTAGAACGCCTCCACCACGCGCCGGGCGTCCTCAAGTTCGCGCTTGGTCTTGCCGCTGATGTACTTGACCATGTCCTTGCCGTCGGCGTTCACGCCGATCTTGACTTTGCTGCGGTACAGGCCGGATTTTTGCTTGGTTGCCATGATGCCCCTCCTTGCTTTATGCGGGCTCTGCTGGTACAATATGTATAGCAATGCCCGGTCGTCGCTGGTCGTGGTGGTTGCTGATCTCCCTCGCCGGTCTGAACACCGGTGGGGGATTTGTTGTTACTTCAACTCAATTCTCGTGGCCATGGCCGCAGGAATTGTAATGGTGCCACCCATCGTGCTTTCGTAGGAGATTACGCCAAGGCACACGCCATACACGGCGACGCGATCATCATCAAGTATCCGTGAGGAGCCTTCGGGTCGGAAGTATGAGACGAGCACGACATCGTCATATGAACCCTTCGTAGCGATGCGATATTGCGTACCGCCATCACCTCCTTCTATTACCTGAATTACCTTCCCTGAGAAGGAGACCAGGTTGTATTTGAAGGCATCGGGGTCGCGCGCGACGGCCTTGTAGTTGAGCTTTTCATAGATCGACGGGTCGAATGGGGGATTCGGGTTTTCCTTTGCGTCGTCGCTGAACAGGCGCGCCTGCATCGCGGGGTCGGCAATGCCAGTAGGCGACATCTTCTCGGCCTTCTGGTAATCGGTGACGGCCTGCGCTGTCTTTGATCCGTAGTCGCCGTCTGCGTTACCGGACAAATACTTCAATTCGATCAAGCGTTTTTGTAGCGCTACAATCTTGTCGCCTTTGCTGCCCTTGTCTAACGTATAATATTGAATACGGCTGGCGGGTGGCGTTTGCGAAGGCCCGACAGTTATTTTCCGTGTGGGCGTCGGGGCCGGCTCTGGTGTCGGCGCGGGCACGGGGATCGGTGTGGGTGTAGGCTCAAGTTCGGTAATCGCATCTTCTTGGTCTGCTGCTGAGGGGGTAGGCGTTGGGTCATCTGTCGCTGCGCCTGTCTTTTCTTTCGCGCCCGAGAACGAGAATGCAGGCTTCCCTTGATAAGGAGTAAAAACAACCTTCCCACCATCAATGTGCAAAAAGGTGCCATCGGCCAAATCCCAATCAATGCTGGTTTGCTGTGTGTTGGCGTCAAAACCATACGCGCTTGCGCTCATAATGCTCTTATAGTCCAACGATTTGCCCCAGTCGATGCCGGTCTTTGATTCATTGAGAGCTTTACCCCATTGCACACTCACATACGCACCATCTGAGGCAGAAATCGTCCAGTGACCGGCCGGGATTTCTTTGCCGATCTCCCAAATTCCCTGCGGCACGGTGACCTCCTCCCAGTCGGCGGCATTCCAGATGGCGGTATCGATCAGATCTTTCAGTGCCGCCAATTCGCTAACCGTCATGGTATCGAGGTCGATGGTTTGCGGGGCTGCGAAAGCGGTCGAGGCGAACGCAATCAGCAGTGCCAGGGTGAGGACGATGACCTTCTTCATGTGATGACCCTCCCACTTGTATAATATTGGCGTAACGCCATATTACATTATAGGCCAATTTATTCCAGGGCACAAGCTGGTAAAATTGGCCGCTAGATCATTCTCGATAAATATCAAAATGCGGATCAAACTGAATTATCCAATCCTCCCAGGTCGCCAACACACCATGCTTTCGGTGGTGGTATTCGATCGCCGATCGCAGGAAGTCTTCGGTCACATCGAGATCATCAGCCAAATCATAGATGGTGGTGTTGCCGCACTGCCACGACTCCACAAGGCGAGACAGCGGCACCAGTTCGGCATAGGCCCAATCGCGCCCGGCGAGTTCGTTCTTGCGCTGATTTGTATCGCGTTCATCCAGTGCGTGACCGCAGGAACGATAATGGTGCCCGGCTTCTTCGGCGAGGATACAACGACGCGCGCGTAGGGTCATGCCGCCATTCACAAGGATGGTCGGCGGGAAGTCGCCTGCGGCGTACAAGCCGCGTAGACGCTTTCCGTGCAAAACGTTGTAGTCCACCAGCACACCCTCGTCAGTCAGTTTCTGGTCAAGGCGCTCAACGTCATCCATGGCGTGTTACTCCTTCTTGGTGGGCTTTTTTTTATGTAGGGCGCGAATGGCGTCCAGTGCGTCGCTGATCTCCTCCTTTGCTTCATCTCGTGTCAAACCGTCGGCATTGGCGGCGAGGTCGCGTACGGCCATGCTGTTCGGAACGACGCGCGGAATCCGTAGCACAGCGCACGCTGCGCGTTGAGTATCTATCGATGCATGCTCGTAGGCATCGAGTAGTGGGGTACCCCATGCGCGGGTAGTTGTTGAAATTGGGCCATGCATGTCATCGCACTTTAAAGCTAGCCAATCCGGGCTGACGCCCAGTGCCCGAGCGATTGATTGTATGACCGGTATCTTTATCTTGTCAAAATCACCGGCCTCGTATCGTAGTATTGTTGAAGTCGCTACTCCGACAGCGACAGCAACATCGCCCTGCGTCTTTTTCGCAGCGATCCGCGCGGACTTGATTCGCTCGCCAATCCTTTGATTGTCCGTCATCGCTTCCACCTCATTTTACTCAAATTATAACACAACAAATTGCGGTGTGCAATATGCTAAATTGTTAAATATTGCGCAGCGCCCGATTATGTACCTGAAATGAGATGAAATAATTGCGCAGCGCTATTGACAAGCGTCGAAGCGGGTGGTATTATAGCAGCAAAGATTGCGCAGCGCAACTTATCAACGAAGGGGGTGAGAAAATCTATGGTTAACACAAACAAGTTGTTGGGGCGTATGGTTGAGCTGGGAATGACACAAAAAAAACTGGCAAAAGCAATTGACTGCCACCAATCTACGTTGTCTCTGAAAATCAACAATGCGCGTCCCATGAACCTGGATGAGGCCAACTGTATCGCCAAACATCTGGAGATACCCGACTCGGAGTATGGCGCATATTTTTTTGCGGATGGAATTGCGCAGCGCAATCGTTACGGACGCAATGCATCATCCGACCAAACCGCCTGACTTGACCGACGAACGGGAGGTAACCAATGCGCCAGCCAATCAACTTCCCATCCCAACGTATAAGCGACGAACCGCCAGAGGTGGTGAGGATCAACGCAAGGCATCATCGCGCATTGTGTGAACTGGCAAGGCGCGGCGGGTATGCGCGCTCGGCCAAGTGGTCGGTGCCATCCTCGACGCTGCGCTGCCCCGTGTGGAACTGCTCGAGCGGCCCCGGTACGACATTGTGATAGCCGATCGAGACGATTGACCGCGTAAAGGAGGATTAGCCCCGAATGGAAACCAACGAACGAGCACGCCTGATGATCGAAGCCTACGGGGAGGCGGTGACCCGTGCGATGGCGGGGCGAATCATCAACCGCAGCCCGACCACCATCGCCAACATGCTCGCAGACGGACGACTGGACGCCGCGTGCGAGGGTACCCGCGTGGACGTATACTCGCTGGCCCGGTACATCTGCACGCCGAAGGCGAACGACTTTGAAGCCCGAACGCGCAAACGGTATCCTAGCTGCACGTTCCGGGTATAACGGAGGTGATCCACTTGGAACAGGCCCTTGAATCCGTCCTATCCATCATCCACGCGATATGGCAGCACTGGACATCGCCGGAGTTCGACCATCTGCGCTGGATCCTCGTGGGCATGGTTATCGCCGGGCCGCTCGGCTACCTCGCCCGGATAGACGCCGAGGAGGCGGCACAGGAGGACGAGGATCGGGCGTGGCTGGCGGCTGCGGCTGCCGCGAGAGACGGTGACCCCGATGCGTAACAACAGCAAGGGCGGGATGCAGACGGCGGGCACCGGATATGCACTGCACTGCCCCAAGTGCGATAAGCCAGTCGCACGAGTACTGAAACATCATGGCGGCGAGGCGTACATGCACTACACCAAGACCGGCGTCGTGTGGCATGCCTGCTGCGCCAATGGGGTATGTGTGCGCAGGCGCAGCGAGCCGGATGCGCTTAAGGCGTTGGAGGTGACAGCCCCATGACCACCCCAAAGATCATCATCGTGAACGTTTCCGGTGGCGTGGATAGCACCGCATGCTATTTGCTGGCGATGGAACGCGGTGATCCGTTCCGGGCGGTCTTTGCCGACACGGGCAACGAGCACGAAATCACCCTGGATTATGTGCGTTCGCTCGCGGCCAAAACGGGCGGGCCGGAAGTGCGGGTGATCCGGGCGGACTACCGGCAGCGGATGATGGTTCGGCGCATGGGGCTTGAAGCGATGATCGAATCAGGCGACTACAAGCGCGGGTGGACGCGCGCGGACGTAGAACGGGTGCTGGAATCCCTTCATCCCACAGGAAACCCATTTCTCGACATGTGCATGACGAAGGGGCGATTTCCGTCAACTAAAGCCCGCTTCTGCACCCAAGAACTGAAAATGGAAGTGCTGAACCATCAGGCGATAGCGCCAGCGATCAGCGAAGCCATTGGGTCGGGCGGAATCGCGCGGGATGTAGTTTCATGGGTTGGCGTGCGCCGAGACGAAAGCACGGCGCGCGCGGATGCGCTGGAGTGGGAAACCGGTCCGATGGGAAACACCATCTATCGCCCACTGGTTGATTGGAACAAGCTGCAATGCTTCGAACTGTTGAAGCGCCACGGCGTCGAGCCAAATCCACTTTACCGCATGGGCTGTGCGCGCGTTGGGTGCATGCCGTGCCTGAACGCGCGGAAAGAGGAAATCCGGGAGATTTCAAAGCGGTTTCCGGGGGGAATAGACCGAATCCGGCATTGGGAAACCATGGTCTCGGCATGTTCAAAGCGGCGGGATGGCGCGACCTTCTTCTCCGCCGACAAGACACCGGGGGAAGGCGATGGACGATCCCATATCGACGCGGTGGTGGAATGGTCGAAGACTGGCCGAGGCGGTAGGCAGTTAGATGTGTTGCACATGACGGACGAACCGTTATCTTGCATGTCGGCATACGGGCTATGCGAATGATAGGAGGCTACCCCATGACCACCCCGATCTACCGCGACGCGACCCACCGATACATGGCCGCCCACGACCGGGCCGACCCGACGCGCTACTGCATTGCCATGGTGCCCATCGGCGGGACGTATGCGGACAGACACATCATCGCGCTGGCTGGGCCGACCAACGCGGGTGAGGCGGTGCGGTATCTGAATGACATGGCAGCCCGGTGTGGGCTGGAGAGGGAGGATTAGACAATGAAAGAAGCTACACCGTATGAGCGGATTGAGGCGGTTCTGCTTAGCCAATTAGAGTTGCTTGAGAGTTCGATGGGGGGCTGCTCGATCAGTCTTGAAATCGATAAGTCAATGGCGATGTGCGAGATCGCTAAGACTTTGGTTCTTCTTGCGAAGGAAGATCCCGTAGCACTGCGTTGAAGAAGTCGGTGATCAGAGTTGCATTAATTCCGTTAATCTGGGTCTGAGATTCTGGATCTGATGTTGATCGGCCCCAAGTGAGCCTGCCGCTATCAATCATCTTCAAGGTTATCTGGAACGCAATTTCTCTGTTAGTCGTAAGCTCACAACCTTTCTCTTTGGTCCTAAGCAGCCCCCGTGAGATTATAACACGCAACACGCACATAACACAAGGAGGCGACACCGTGAGAATCACAGTAAACGTGAACGTACCGAGCGGGGAAACCTGTCACGGCAGCAATGACGCAGGGTGTGAATGGCATTATACGCATGCCGTCGGGACGCAGGAGTGTATGCTGTTCGGCAATGTCAGCCTTGATGGACACCAGAAGTGCTACGACTGCCTCAAGGCGTGTGTGGCCGCGCTGGAGGCGGGAAAGGAGCGGGAGGATGGATGATAGGTTGACAACGTGGTACGGCGCCCAGGTTGGCCTGGCCAATGGCGTGGCGGTGAGATACATGGCCCTGTCGCCCGATACCAATCCGTGGATCGATAAGGCGATTAAGCACCTCGCCGCCTACGAGGACACCGGCTTGATGCCGGATGAGGTTGCCGCGCTGAAAGACGAGATCGCCTCCCTCCGCGCTAAGAACGAGCGGTTGCGGGCGGGTGTCGCAGATTCCGACAAGCTGATTTGCTCCCTCATTGAGCGGTATGAGTTTGACGGAGATTCAGAGGATGCCAATCCATGCGAATGGTGCAGCAGGAACAACTGCGACAGTTGCAGACGGATGACCGACGACGATTCGCTCAAGGTCAGATTCGAGATGGCCGATCTGGGCTTCATGGAAGCCCGCGCCGCGCTGGAAGGAGGGCAGCAGTGAACGGCTGCTACAACTGCCGGTACGCCGAAATGTTCAGCAAGCCCAGGGAGTATGACGGCTTCCAAGTACATGGCGTATGCCTCAAGGACATGGGCAGGAACGGCATGCACAACGCATACCCACTCTACATTCCGGACGCGGGGTGCAAGAGCAAAATCCCGTTTGGACGGGACAGCAGACAGGTACAACTAGATTTTATAACGGAGGTGCCCCAATGAGCCAATCAGACGAGATCGCGCGGCTTGAACGGGACAATGAATGGCTGGCAGCGCAGGTCGATTCCCAGCGCGCAGAGATCGGCTACCTACGTCAATCAATTCCTCCGCTATTGTTGGAGCGGGATCAGTTGGCGAAGCAGGTCGAGGTGCTGACCGATCACATCCGCAAAGCCCGCCATCAACGCGACGCCTACCGCGCTTGGGCTGATCGTCTGGACAAAGTGTTAGGCGCTGTGCAATCAGTGTTTGGGTGGACCAGCGAGATTATGATGGCCTACCGCCAGTGGCGCGGTGACCAGCCATGATCCCGCCCTATGACGGCGCGCCCGATCCGCTGTCACCCGGCGAGCTGCAGCGCAGGATTACCAACTGCGACGCTGTAATCGACAGGCTGCGCGCAAAAGGGCTAACCAACTTCGTTGCGGGCTGGCAGCGGAGGAAGCGTCAGTATCTGCGACGACTGGCCCGGTGGGGCGTCTGGGGCCGTACAGTGCCGCTGGTGGTGGTGGCGCAGGTAAGCGATGATGACTGGCAAAGGAGGGTGGGGCAATGAGGGTGATTGATGCGGATGCGCTGAAACACGCGGTGTCCAACATCGACATGCACGGGCGGTCGGAGCAGTTTTACGAGATCATGGGCGAGATTGCTGAGGTGTTGAGTTCGGCTCCCACCATCGAAGCCGAGCCGGTGGTGCGGCGCAAGGAGTGCACCGCAATTAGGCGCTCGTATGATGGGTCTGGTCGGGTTTGTAGCAAGACCAACTCGTACAGGCGCGAGGACGATTTTTGCAGCTACGGCGAGCGAAAGGAGACTGACCATGCCTGATTTGACCAACGCCGAAATCATCCACATCTACGAGAACTCCAATCTCTTTGGCCCATTCTCCAAGGATGGAATGTGCGCCGCCTATGTCGCCGGTTTGGCGGCACTGCGTAGCGCCGAGCCGGTGAGGCATGGGCGGTGGGAGCCTATTGGTGGTGATACCAACAGACCTATGTGCGCCTGTACACAGTGTTGGGAAGAAACGGCTGAACTTGAATGCCGAGAGTATTGCGGCAACTGCGGCGCAAAAATGGACGCTGACCAGAAAGGAGGCCCTGACCTTGTGGCAGATGTTTGAGTGGCTGCTGAGTAGTGCTACCGAGATAATCGATGTGTCGAAAATGGCGACAGGGTGGGAACGGGCTGCCCTTAGCGTTGCCGGGGTGTATTTGCTGGTACTGTACCTCATCGGCATCTACGGATGGGTCACCGCACCGTGGATCATTGCAAGGGCGATCAGGTCAGTAAAAATGGACACCACCCGCGCGGGGGCAGAACAGGAGGGCACCCCATGACCGCAATCTACGACCTTACCCCCGACGCGCTGCGGGCCAGGATAGCCGAACGTAAGCAATGGGCTGCCGAAGCGCGAGAGGCCGGGTGGCACTTGGAAGCGGAGGTGCACGATAGGATGGCTGAGTTGTACAGGTTGAGGGTGAATCAATTAGAAGGAACAGAGAGGGAGAAGCAGCGATGAAGAAGGTAATTGCGATCTTGATGATTGTGTCAGCCATCACACTTGCTGGCTGCGCGCGGCAGGCTGAAAAGGTGTCCTACAACATATCGAAGCAGGCGGATTACTTCAATATACAGCGGCGCGTTACAGTAATCAATGCCAGAACCGACCGCCCCGTGCTTGAGATCATTGGACTTATCTCGGTGCAGCAAAGCGACGGAGACCTCGACATCATTGTTGAAGTGGCGCCAGGAAAGTACAAAAAGCATTTTGTCGGCCTTGGCGATGGCATGATCTACGTGGTCGAGGACATAGACGGCGCGTACGTGGACAAGCATCATTTCGAAATCAACTTCCAACCCGAAATGATTATACCGATAGCGGCGCTCAAGGTTATCGACGTTGACTGAGGAGGGTCTGTAATGGGAACGCACTGGAAGCGACTAGTCAACCCCGACTACCTGGGGGCGTACTCGCTGGATGGGAAAGACCGCATCCTGACGATCGGCAGCATTGCCATTGAGACTGTCGTTGGCCCGAACGGCAAAAAGGAGGACTGCCCGGTCTGCCGATTCCGCGAGCCGGAGAAGCCCATGATCCTGAACCGCACCAACATGAAGATGATCGAGAAGATCTACAAGACCCCGATCATCGAGGAATGGGTGGGCAAACAAATCCAAATCTACCCGACCACGACCAAATTTGGCGGCGAGATTGTTGAATGTCTGCGGATCAGGCCGTTTGTGCCGAAGCAGGACGCCACGCCGCCATGCGACGAGTGCGGGTGCGAGATTGCGCCGGTCGGCAAAATGACCGCCGTACAACTGGCCGACTACACCATCAAGAAATACGGGCGTGCGCTGTGCAGCGAGTGCGCGACCATCGTATCAGAGGCAAAAAAGGCGGAAGCGGCGCGTGGCGACGCGCTGAGCGAGGAGGTAGCCCATGAGGATCACGAAGATCAGGATTCGTAACCTGTTCGGCGTCGCAGAAACCGATTTGGACGGGCGCTCGGTGGAGATCACCGGCGACAACGGTACCGGCAAGACATCGGTCATCGACGCGATCCGCTACGCGCTGACCAATGCCAGCGACCGCGAATACGTACTGCGCAAGGGCGCGCGCGACGGTGAGATCATCATCGAGACCGACACCGGTCTGTACCTGAACCGCAAAAAGCGCGAGAATCAGACAGATTACAAGTCGGTCAAGGAAGGCGGCCGTGAAGTGAGCGGCCCGGAAGCAATGCTGCGGTCGCTGTTTACGCCGTTCCAGCTTGATCCGGTCGCGTTCATCAACATGACCAAGGCCGAACAGAACCGCGCCATTCTGAACCTGATCGAATTCGACTGGGACTTGGAGTGGATTCGCGCGCAGTTCGGCGAGCTGCCCGAGGGTGTGGACTACCAGCAGACGATCCTTGAGGTTCTGCACGACATCCAGTCGGACAACGGCGTCTATTTCCAGCGCCGCCAGGACATCAACCGCGAGATGCGCAACAAGCGTGCGTTTGTCGAGGACATTGCCAAGAACATCCCGGACGGTTACGACGCTGACCGATGGGAAGCGTTCGACCTGGGGGCGGCCTACCGCGAGCTTGAAAAGGTGCGCGCCGAGAACGGCAATATCGAGCGAGCCAAGGCGTTCCGTGCCAGCTACGACGCCAAGAAGCGCGGGCTTGAAGCCGACAAGGAAGTGGCTACCGCTGCCGCTGAACGAGAGATTGAAACCGAGCGCCGCAACCTGACCGCCACCATCGAGAGGCTAAAGGCTGAACTGGTAGCCGCGCAGGAAAAGGTCGGCACGCTTACCGGAAAGCTGGCCGACAAGACCGCGGTCATCGATGCACGGTACGCCGAAGCGCTGGCAAAATTGGATGCTGACACCGGCATTGCCAATCAGTATGCCGATAAGGCGCCCGCCGACACGACCGAATTGCAGCAGACCGCCGAAAACGCCGAGGCCATGAAGGCGCATCTGAACGAGTACAGGCGGATGGCTGTCATGCTGGACGAGGTAAACGAGCTAAAGGCCAGCTCCGACGAGCTGACGCGCAAGATCGAACTCGCCCGCAAGCTGCCCGGCGAAATCCTGCGCACCGCCACGATCCCGGTTGATGGCCTGACGGTAGAAGATGGCATACCGCTTATCCATGGGCTGCCCATCTCCAACCTGTCTGAGGGCGAAAAGCTGTCGTTGTGCGTGGACGTGGCGCTGTCAAAGCCCAATGCGCTGCAAATCATCCTGATCGACGGCGCCGAGAAGTTGTCCGACCAGAACCGGGAGGCGCTTTATGCCCGCTGCAAGGCACATGGCCTGCAATTCATTGCGACGCGGACAACCAACGACGATGAATTGGAGGTGCGCTACCTATGATTCTGACTGCCGAGAAGTATTACGACCAAGCGTCCAATATCGAGTACATGTCGGCGAGCCAGGTGAAGGCGTTTCGAAAATGCGAGGCTGCGGCGCTCGCTGAGCTGCGCGGTGAGTACGTCCGCGAGGATACCACCGCGCTGTTGGTGGGCAGCTACATCGACGCGCACTTCTCCAACAGGCTCGATCTATTCAAGGCCAAGCACCCTGAGATTTTCACGCGCCAGGGCGATCTGAAAGCGGAGTACCGCAACGCCGAGGATATCATCGCCCGCATCGAGCGCGATCCATTCATGATGAAGTATCTGGCCGGCGAGAAACAGGTCATCATGACCCGCGAGTTGTTCGGCCATCCGTTCAAAGTCATGGTAGACAGCTACCATCCCGGCAAGGCCATTGTGGACTTGAAGGTCATGCGCGACTTTGCATCGGTATACACGCCGGAATGCGGCCGCCAGACGTTCATCGAGGCGTGGGGATACGACTTGCAGGGCGCGATCTATCAGGCCGTGGAGGGAAACAAGCTGCCGTTTTTCATCGCAGGCGCCACCAAGGAGAAGGTGCCAGACATCGCCGTGATCGCCGTGCCGCAGGAGGTTTTAGACGCCGCGCTGATGATCGTCGAGCACACGGTCGATCTAATCGCCGCGGTCAAATCTGGTGCAATCGAGCCGACCCGCTGCGAGAAGTGCGACTACTGCAAGCAGACCAAGGTGCTGACCGCCGTCACGGATATGGCAGATTTGGACGGTGCGGCATGATGCTTGACGTAGCAACGATCAAGGAAATGCGCCATGCGATCGGGCTGGATTACCAAAACCCGAAGCGCGGGAAGTACGAGGCGTATCGGAACTATGCGCAGTACAACAGCCCTCACCCGATTTGGGAGCCGTTGGTGGAGGCGGGGTTAGCGAAATGCCACAAGTATGATATCGAAGAGCACACGCCGTACACGGCCTACCGGTACAGCCTGACGCGCGAGGGGCTCGATCTGATGGAGGCCATGATCGGCGCGAAGATCACAGTAAGGCGATAAACGAATGGAGGTCAAGGGGATGAAAGTGCCGCAGATATTGACCATCGCGCTGCTCTCGGTCGGCTTGGTGACGGAATGGGTACTCGACGGAATTCCGTGCGTAGGGGAGCACCGTTTTCGCTCTGCCCTGATCAACACTGGCGTATGGATTGGGCTGTTGTGGTGGGGAGGGTTTTTCAAATGAACAAGGTTTTGACGCTTGAAGAAGTCCTTGCGCTGCCGGAGGGGGCCCGGGTGTGGGTGGAACTGTCGACACTTGGGACGACCGGGGAGGGCGAGCACACGAAAGGGGAGCATGGCCGGCTATATGATGCTGTTGGATGTTATTGGGGCCACAACCCATATCCCTTTGGCCGTGTCTGGTCCCTGCCCCAGCCGCCCACAGATGACGAGTTGGCCGCGAACCCGTGGCCGGAGGCACTCGCATGAGCAAAACCGAGGCGACGATCGACCTTGAGCAGCGATTGCTGCGCTACTGCCGTGGCCAATTCGGATGCGACGAAGTGACGATCGGCCCGGCTGGCCGCGAGCGCGTGGATTATCTCACGCTAGATTTCAAGGGCATCTGGCGATGCTACGAAGTCAAGGTCAGCAAATCCGACTTCCACAGCAAGGCGCGCACCACGTTCATCGGCAATCTGAACTACTACGTAATGCCCGGTGAACTGTACGAGACTGTGAAAGGTGAGGTGCCAGAGCATATCGGCGTGCTGGCATCCTACGGGGGCGACCTGCAAAGTGTCAAGAAGGCCAAGCGGCAAGCCGTGAAGTGCGACGAAAAGGTGCTTTACACGAGCATGATTCGGAGCCTGTATCGGACATACGAGTGCGTCAAGAAGTCTGACCATGAGCCGGTGGTCGCCGGGTATAAGCGCGAGGTGGCGCGGCTTGAGGGCGATATACGACGGATGCGAGGCCATGACAGGGATGCCCACCTCGAACTGTTTAGGGTGAAATCATTTCTGCGGCGGCGCGGGTTGGTTGCGGAGTACGAAGCGGAATGCGAGAGGGAGGATGCAGCACAATGAGAGTCAAGCCCATCATTTTCAGCCCGTTGGAGGTCCTGGCGACCCTCGACGACCGGAAGTCACAGTTTCGGCAGGTGGTGAAGACGAAATACAGCAACACCGATTTGGTCATGCGAACGGACAAATACGGCACACGGCTGATTGAACGGCAGAACGACGCGCCGCCGGATGAGACGATTATCGATGACCAAGGCCGAAAAGTGACCAGAAGACATCTTGTGGCTTGCCGAGAGGTTGACGCACGATATAGGCCCGGCGATATCCTGTGGGTGCGGGAGACGTGGCAGGAGATCTTTGAGACCGAGTACAACATTCAAGACCCTGGAAACCCGTTCAGTGCGCGCGACATGATCAAAGACTTCGACGCGCTGCCAAAGACATGCGCTGGGTTATCTCGGGAGTGCTCCTGTGCGTCGATGCCCGCCCGAAACAAGTACTACGTTTACGCGGCCACGCCGCCGGAATACACGACCACAAGCGATGGGCTTTACTGGAAACCCTCAACGCAAATGCCCAAAGCAGCCGCTCGCCTGTTTCTGCGCGTGACGGATGTGCGGGTGGAGCGCCTTCAAGACATGCGCCACGATGAGGCGGCAAAAGAGGGCATCCGAGCATTCACCGACCCGCAAAACGGTATCGTCGGGTTTTGCTGGGCAGAAGGTGTGTTGAACATCTACGACATGCCCAAGAATCCAACGCGGGCCTTTGAAATACTGTGGGACAGCATCAACGCCAAGCACGGCTTTGGCTGGGACACGAACCCTTGGGTTTGGGTGGTGGAGTTCCAGCAGATCAGCAAAGAAACAGCAGAGCAGGAGGGCGTGGCATGAACAAAATCATCCTGACAGGCCGCCTCACCCGCGACCCGGAAAGCAAGGTCACGTCGAACGGCGTGGAACATTGCGGGTTTACCATCGCTGCTGACAGGCGGTTTAAGAACCAGCAGACCGGCCAGCGCGAAGCCGACTTCATACCGTGCCGGGCATGGCGGCAGCAGAGCGCGTTCATCTGCAAGTACTTCCATAAGGGAGACATGATCGCCGTCGAGGGCGCCTTGCAGAGCCGGTCATACCAGGACGATGCGGGCAACAAGCGCACGGCCTATGAGGTGGCAGTCGAGAACGCGGAGTTCTGTGGCGGCAAGACGCAGAGTGGACAGGCTGGTCAAACCGCACCGCCACCACCCATCGCACCGGATGCCGAGGAAGAAGAACTGCCGTTCTAAGGAGACCAACTATGGAGAGTCAAGTAGAGCGAGGCGAGAATAACCCAAGATTAACAAGGCGAAGGAAGGCATAGCAAAGCAGGCCTAACGGAGAGGCGTTTGAGGGCAGGGGGGCGGGAAGGCAAGGTGTTTGCACAAGAGTGGCAACACCCGCGGCCCATTCTACCTGGGCGTGGCTGTCAAGGCGGGGTCGAATTTTCCGGCATCCGAACAGCCGGGGGGATCCCCACCTACACCTTGACAAACGGGGTGACGAGCGGCGGTCT
>NZ_JBISDI010000052.1:0-23113 GCF_051162045.1 Anaerozeibacter quisquiliarum | reverse complement strand
GAAAGCCCCCTTTATGTCTCTTACAAAAGAGCGGTAGCGTTGTACAGTTCGAGGTATCGCTGGTAGTATTCGGCGTAGGACCTTTGGAACTCAGGGCGCGGGCATATGACCGCCGCGCCCTCGATGTCGCGCGAAAACGCGCGAATATCGTCGATCGCGCAGACGGCGCGCATGGCCAGCACGGCCGCGCCCACCGACGATGCGTTCAGGTTTTTCACCAGGCGGATGCGCGTGCCGAAGATGTCGGCCATCATCTGCGTCCAGCGCCGCGAGTGCAGGATGCCGCCGGACGCGTATATCTCCCTGGGTTCGCCGACTTCGCTGCGCAACACCTCGTAACACTGGTAGAGGTTGAAAAGCACCCCCGCCTGTAGCGCCCGGTACATGTCGCGCGCGGTGTGGCTCGGACGGATGCCCTCGAACCCGCCGTGGCGGTCGTCGCGCCAGCCCGGATTGCGCTCGCCGAACAGGAACGGCAGAAATACCGGCATCCCCTCGGGAATCTCTGCGCCGGAATCCAGTTCCTCGAAACTCATTCGGCTGCCCGAAAACGTGTCCCGGAACCAATCAATGCAGTTGCACGCGCCGGAAATCGCCGCTCCGGACATGTAGTCCGCGACGCCGTAGTAGCTCCAGATCTGTTTTCCCTCCGGCAGCACGGGCCGGTCGGTCGTCAGCCGGATTGCGCCGCTGGTGCCGACCGACAGCGTCATGCGCCCGACGACGGCCGCGCAGCTCGCGATCTGGTTGAGCGCGCCGTCCGCGTGCGAGGGGACGACCGGTATGCCCGCGGGGATGCCGATCAAGTTCGCGGCGTCCTCACGTAGCGGCGCGGTGTCCAGGTAGGTCGAGAGCGCGCCGAGCTGCGACGCGCGGACGCCCGAATACCCCATCGCGAAGTCGTCATAGGCAAGCGTGTGCACGTTCAGAAATCCGGAGCCGTTCATGATGTTGATCGTCTCGCGGAACTCCCCGGTTAGCCGATGGAAGTTGTACCCGCCCTGCGACGGCAGCAGCTTGTCCGCGAGTTCGACGCCGTTTTCCCGGAGGTAGCGAAGCGCGTGGCGGGGATAGGTTACGTTCGGCATGCAGCCGGTGCTCCGGTAGAGCCGCTCGGTGAGCGCCGCATCCGCGCGCACGGTCTTGCACATGTCGCTGGGCGCCAGGTAATTCCACATGTAGGTGCCGCCCGCGGGGCGCATGTCCCTGTCGCACAGCGCGACGCTGTGCCAGACGCTCGACAGCGCGATGGCGGCAATGTCCTTGCCCGCGGCGATACGCCTGCCCATCTCGGCGGTCAGACGGAACACCTCCTCGGTGCCGACCACGCCGTCCTTGGCGTACGAGGGATCGTAGGGGCTGGATTCCGTCGCGATTACGCCCTTTCCCGAATCGTAGAGGAGCGCCTTGGCGGAACTGGTGCTGGACTCAAGCGCGAGTACGAGCATGGAAACTTGCCTCCGTCTTGCCGGAGGGCGCGGCCGTCGCGCCGCCCTCCGACCTGCTTTTCGGTTCACGGTCCCAGGTGCTTTTTGAGCGCTGCGCGAACCGCACCCGGCCCGGCGGCCAACCCCGTAAAGTGCGCCTGCGCCCGCGAAATCCCCGACGCGGCGCTGCCGCGCCTTCGGCTTTTGCAAGCGCGGTCCGGCGAAGATTCCCTTCGCCACCGCGCGCATGCTTTAATCCGCGATTGCCTGGTATCTGTTTTTGTCCGCCCAGAGGCCCAGCGCCGGGTTTGAGATATAGAAGACCCGCTGGCCGTCTGCGAGCGTGTTGAAGCCGTCCTCAAGCGTCGCCGGGTCGTACTTCCGGACCGCCTCCCGGTAGGGCATGTAGCGGAAGCCGACGCCCTCGATTTCTTCCTTTGTCAGGTGTTCGGTACAGTAGGTGATCGAGAACCGCCCGTCGGAGCTCCCGTGGATCAGATGCGCCGCGGCGGAAAGGCCGTTTTGCAGATCCTCCTCGATCCTGCACAGCTCGATGATTCTCTCACGGCCGCAGTAGCCGTACTTGCGGATCAGCCGGTCGTTTCCGGCGTCCTCGCCGAACATCTCGACGCCGGGCGCGAGCACGATCAATTCGCCGCCGTCGCGGATCGCCATGCGCGTACGGTAGATCGACTTGTTGCCGAGCCATGTGCTGCGGAACTCCCTCTCATCCAGGTACACGACGACCCTGTCGAGCGGCGCGTCGACAAAGGTCATGTTCATTTTCTGCGCGAGCGCCACGGCCTGTTCAAAATACGATCGCTCCTTGCCGATGAACAGGCCGTGCATGCGGATGTCCCCGCCCGGCGCGGTCGTGACCGTCAGCGCGTAGTAGAGGGGCAGATCCCCGAGGAAGCGCTCCGACGCATAGTCGAACACCTTGCGCACCGGCGTGTGGTCGCGGCCCATCATGCGCTCCATGCCGTAGAACGCACCCAGTATGTGCGACGCATGGATCATCGAGCTCCCGCCGCAGCCAACGAGGACGTTCTTGGTGTGGTTGGCCATGCCCACGACCTCATGCGGCACGACCTGGCCGATCGACAGGATCAAGTCGTAGCCGTCGTAGAGGTATCGGCTGACCTCGACGTCGATGGGCCTGTCGTACACGCCCTCGCTGACCTCCCTCACATAGTCGGCGGGCACCTGAGCGATCTTGACGACGCCGGTGCGCCAGTTGTGTACCAGAAACCGTTCCGGCGGTACGTCGCCGTACATCGCCGCGCACTCCTCCTTGGTCATCGGCACGTGCGTACCGAGCGCCGGAAGCAGGTCAACCCGGCAACCGCCGCCGTCGAGGAGGTGGTAGTAGATGTTTGCGATCTTCCCGGCATTGGAGTGGAACCGCGTGAAGTCCGGCACCAGCAGGAGCACCTTCTTCAACCCCCCGCGGCAGTCTGAAATCGAGTCTCCCAGAATATCCCACAGCTGTTCGTCGCCGATCGCACCGCCCTCGGCCGCATAAACGCTCTGTCCGATCATACCCTCACCCCATTACCTCTCCAGGGAATTCCGTTCCATATCTGACGTTGGCTGGCGGGTGCTTTTCCGCCCGCTCATTCCCGCAAAACGCTTGACGTACGCTTTGCGCCTGCGCATTTTGCAGAAACGATCGGACGGGAAATCATCTCGCCAGCCAACGCCCGAATCAATCAGCGCTTACCTAGACCGTATACGCCGATGCGGCTGTCGTCCCGCCCTTGCCCGTCCAGTTCGTGTGGAAGTACGTGCCGCGCGGCGCGTCCACGCGCTCGTAGGTGTGCGCGCCGAAATAGTCGCGCTGCGCCTGCAAAAGGTTGGCGGGAAGCCACTCGGAGCGGTAGCCGTCGTAGTAGGAGAGCGCCGCCAGCAGCGCCGGAACCGCGACGCCGTTTGCGATGGCGGCGGCGGCGACATTGCGCAATCCCTGCTGGCATTGCGCCAGCTGATCGGAAAAGTACGGGTCGAGCAGCAGGTTATCCAGCGCCGGGTCGCGGTCGAACGCCGATTTGATCTTGTCCAAGAACGCGCTTCGGATGATGCAGCCGCCGCGCCACAGCAGCGCGATGCCGCCGTAGTTGAGATTCCAGTTGTGGGTTTTGGCCGCCGCGCGCATCAGCGCGTAGCCCTGCGCGTAGGATATGACCTTCGCCGCATACAGCGCGCGCTCGATATCCTGAAGCAGCGCCGCCTTATCCCCCATGAAGGCCGGGGCGGGCGAAGGGCCGTTCAGCCGTGCGCTCGCGCGAACGCGCTCGTCCTTGATCGCCGACAGGCAGCGCGCGAACACCGCTTCGCCGATCAGCGTCAGCGCAACGCCCTCGTTCAGCGCCTCGACTACCGCCCACTTGCCGGTGCCCTTCTGCCCGGCGGTGTCGAGGATCCTGTCGATCAGGGGCGAGCCGTCCGCATCCTTTGTCTTCAGGATGTTTGCGGTAATCTCGATCAGGTAGCTGTCGAGCTCGCGTCCGTTCCACTCGGAAAACATGTCGCCGATCCTGTCCGGCTCCATGTGGAGCAGATGGCGCATGATCTGATACGCCTCGCCGATCAGCTGCATGTCGCCGTACTCGATGCCGTTGTGCACCATCTTCACGAAGTGGCCCGCGCCGTCCTCGCCCACCCAGTCGCAGCAAGGGACGCCCTCGGCGTCCGCAGCGATTGCCTGCAGCATCTGCTTCAGGTACGGCCACGCGTCGATCGCGCCGCCGGGCATCAGGCTCGGACCGTTGAGCGCGCCCTCCTCGCCGCCGGAGACGCCGCAGCCGACGTAGTTAATTCCCTTGCCCTCCAGGTATTTCGCGCGGCGGATCGTGTCTCGGAAGTTCGAGTTGCCGCCATCGATCACGATATCCCCGTCCGACAGCAGCGGTATAAGGTGCTCGATCACCTCGTCGACCGGTGCGCCCGCGCGGATCATCAGCATGATCCTGCGCGGCGGAGCGAGGCTCGCAACCAATTCCTCGAGCGTGTGCGCGCCCACGACGTCGCGCCCCTTGGCGCGGCCCCCGACAAAAGCCGTGACATTTTCCTGTTCGCGGTTGTAGACCGCGACGCGGAAGCCCTTATTCAATAGATTGAGCGCCAGATTCTCGCCCATGACGGCGAGTCCGATCATGCCGATGTCTGCCTTCTTCATAGGAACAACCTCCGTTGCGATCGCGTAGGGTCAGCCCAAAGCACTTCGCTGCGGGCGGAGGGGGGATCATCCCTTCTCCGCGAGCCGCCTGCGCAGGGTCGCCCGAACCGCACCGGGGCCCGCAAGCATCGCGGCAAAATCCTCTTCCACCCGTTCGGCAAGGCCTGCGCCATACAAATCCGCGCCAAAGAGCGCTGGATTACCGAGTATCGGCCGGAGTATCGCGCGCATGGGGCCGCGCATACCGAGTCGGGCCGCGGACAACTGCTCGATCAAGGGCGCCGCCATGGGATCGGCGCTGATCTCAAAGGGTTCGCCGCGATCGTCCACGCCCATCAGGTACCGACACCACGCCGCGAACACCAAGGGGATGATCCTCAAATGGGCGATATCCATCTCCGGGCTGCGCAGATAGGCCTTGATCGTCTCTCCAAAACGGATGGGCATTTTCTGCGAGGTGTCGCAGGCAATGCGCTGCGGCGTGTCAAGCAGGAAAGGGTTGGGGAACCGCTCCCTCAGCACTTCGTCCAGGAACGCGCGGGGATCGATGATGCCCGGATTCGCGACCACCGGCAGGCCCTCCACGTAGCCGATGCGTTCCGCCATCCGCACGAGATCCGGGTCCTTCATTTCTTCGCTGATTCTTTCGTAATTCAGCAGGCAGCCAAATATCGCGAGCGCCGTGTGAACAGGGTTCAGGCACGTGCAGACCTTCATGCGCTCAGCCTTTTCGACCGTCTGCCGGTCGGTAAACAGTACCCCCGCGTGCTCGAGCGCCGGGCGGCCGTTGGGGAATGCGTCCTCGATGACCAGGTGCTGCGCCTTTTCTGCGTTGACGAAGGGGGCGACGTATGTGCCGCGGCGCGTGATATAGCCCTCGACGCCCTCAAAACCCGACGCTTTGAGCAGTTTTCGTATCTCGGGGTCGGGACGGGGCGTGATCTTGTCGATCATGCTCCAAGGGAACGAGACGCGCCGCGGATCGGATACGTATTCATAAAAGCCCTCTTCGCAGACGCCGGCCTTGCGCCACGCGGACGCAAAGGCGAGGATCGCGTCTTGCAGACGGTCGCCGTTGTGGGCGAAGTTGTCCATGCTGACCATGGCGATTGGGGCCGCGCCGCGCGCATAGCGCAGATGCAGCAGCGACGCGACCCGGCCCATGTAGCTGATGCAGAAGTTTGGGCCCGCCATGCAGTCGTGCGCCACGTCGGCAGCCTGGTTTCCCTGAGCGTCGGTCAGGCTGTAGCCTTTTTCAGTGATGGTGAAACTGACCATCTGTAGACTGGGCTGGCAGAGGATTTCGCGCAACCGGTCGCGGTCCTCGTTCACGCGCACCGTTTCGCCGATGCTGCCCACGACCACCTTCTCGATGCGCCCGTCCGCGCACAGCCGGACCAATAGCGTCAGGTTGTCGTGCGGGCAAAATATCTTTTCGATCATGTCCGCGGAATCCACCGCGGTGATGCCGCAACTGGCCAGCCCCCGGTTGAGCAACGTCTGTTGGCACACGGCGGGAAATGCCCTGAACAGGTTTCCGGAGCCAAAATGTGCCCAAACCGGCGCGGACTTGGTGGCCTCGCGCATGGCGGCGCGGTCAAACGCCGGTATCTCGATGCCGTTGGCCTTCCAAATCTCGAGGTTCTTGAGTGCCCTGTCGTTCAGCTTCACCGCGATTCCTCCTACGCTTTTCTCGTGCGCGCCGCCATGCCGATGGCCTCCCACGGGCTTGACGCCAATCTCAGCCATGCCCGCGTTCACGATTCCGATTGGTATCAGAGCCGGTTCCGAACCGGCGAAGGGGCATGTTCATCGGGCGGTTCTGCCTCGTTACCGCTGTACGCGCGCGCTTGCGCTGCCCATGAGCGCTTCGACCTCCGTGAGGCGCGCCATCGAGGTGTCGCCGGGGGTGGTCATGGCCAGCGCGCCGTGGGCCGCGCCGTAATTGACGGCTTTTTGGACGTCGCCGGTGGTCATCAGGCCGTAAATGAGGCCCGAGGCAAAGCTGTCGCCGCCACCCACGCGGTCGTAGATTTCCAGTGCCAAGTATTCCTTCGCCTTGTAGATCTCCCCGCCCGACCAGGCCATCGCCGACCAGTCGTTTACCGTCGCGGTCTTGACGCCGCGCAGCGTGGTGGCGATCACGCGAAAGTTGGGGTACGCCTTGGCCGCCTCGGCCATCATCGCGCGGTATCCGTCGAGGTTCAGCGCTTCGAGCTTCGCGTCGTTCCCGCCGATTTCCAAACCCAGACAGGCGGTGAAGTCCTCTTCATTGCCGATCATGACGTCGATGTAGGGGGCAATCGCGCGGTTGACCGCCTGCGCCTTTTCCTTGCCGCCGATGTCGCGCCAGAGCGACGGGCGGTAGTTGAGGTCGTAGGAGACGATGGTGCCGTGCCGCTTCGCCGCCTTGACCGCATCGATGGTCAGCTCCGCCGTCGACTCCGAGAGCGCCGCGAAGATGCCGCCGGTATGGAACCAGCGCGCGCCCAGCTTGCCGAAGATATGCTCCCAGTCCACATCGCCTGTCTTCATCTGCGACGCGGCGGTGTTGGCGCGGTCGGACACGCCCAGCGCGCCGCGCACACCGAAGCCGCGCTCGGTGAAGTTTAGGCCGTTGCGCACCCTCCGGCCGATGCCGTCGAAGGGCACCCAGCGGATCAAAGAGGCATCCACGCCGCCCTGCAGGATAAAATCCTCGACGAGGTAACCCACGTCGTTCTGCGCCAGCGCCGTGATTACGGCAGTCTCCATGCCGAAGCAGCGGCGCAGGCCGCGGGCGACATTGTACTCGCCGCCGCCCTCCCAGACCTGAAAGCTGCGGGCACAGCGCACGCGGGTGTCGCCGGGGTCGAGCCTGAGCATCACTTCGCCCAGCGAAATCTGATCGTACCGGCAGTCCTTCTTGTCCTTAACGTTCAGATTCATGGTCAAGATCCTCCGCGAATTTCTCGGAACAGTGCGGTCGCCTTGGCGGACAGCTCCGCGATCTGATCGAATTTCCCTTCGCGGATCATCTCAGCCGTCACCATCCAGCTGCCGCCGACGGCCATGATTTTTTGGTTCCTGAAGTAGTCGGCGGCGTTGGCCTGACCGATGCCGCCGGTGGGAACGAAGCGGATCTGCGGGAAGGGCCCGCTGAGCGCCTTGATAGCCGAGATACCGCCGAACACTTCCGCCGGGAAAAACTTGAACACCGTGAGCCCCAGCGACAGGCCGACCATGATCTCGCTGGGCGTGACCGCGCCCGGCACGATCGGCAAGCCCCGCGTTTGCGCATCCTGAATGAGCGCCCTGTCGCTGCCGGGTGAGACGATGAATTGCGCGCCCGCGTCCGCCGCTTCGCCCAGCTGGCGTTTGTCGATCACAGTGCCCGCACCGACGGTCATCTCCTTAACCTCGCGGGCGACCGTCGCGATGGAGGCTTTCGCGGCGGCTGTGCGGAAGGTGATTTCCATCACATTGATGCCGCCCTCAAGCAGCGCCTTTGCGGTGGGGATTGCCTGATCTACGCTGTCGAGCACCACGACCGGCACGATGCCGCAAGAGGCGACCCGTTCCATGCTGACCATATGCCATTCCTCCCTGCTGTTTATTTCGTGTCACACCATCTCTGGAAAGGGCGCGCCTTTGCCGCCCAAGGTCCTGGCGATGCTGCGCAGTTCCTCAAGGGTCTTGTCGTTGACGGGAATGCCCTTCTCCCTGCGAACGCGGCGGGATTCATACTCCTTTTCGCCGTGGGTGTAGATGCGGTTCTGACCCTCCGCCTTGCTCGACGCGCGCACGTTCTCGAGATGCTCGGAGAATGCCTTGCGGATGGCGGCCTTGTCGCCGAACAGGCCGTAGTCCAGCGCGATAAAGCTCTGGCAGATGCCCGAGCCGGAGGGCGTCTTGTAGACGCGCTCAGAGGTCACGCCGCCGGCCAAGATGGCTGTGAACAGCTCGCAGATCATGCCGAAGCCGTAGCCCTTGTGCCCGCCCCACTTCTCCCCGGAGCCGCCCAGCGGCAGGATGCCGCCGCCCGCCTTGCTGATGATGTTTTCGAGGATGCGCGCGGAGTCGGTGCTGTCGTGGCCGTTTTCGTCGACGCCCCAGCCCTCCGGTACCGGCATGCCGCGCTTGGTGTAGACCTCGAACTTGCCGCGAGGCACGACGGTGGTGGCGCTGTCGAACGCGAAGGGGATCGGGTCGGCCGGCATGGCGAGCGCGATCGGATTGGTTCCGATCATCGGCTGGCGGCCGTTGGTGGGCACCATGATGGCCTCGGTGTTGGTCATACACATGCCGAGCAAATCCTCGGCGGCCGCCATTTCGGAATAATATCCGGCGATGCCGTAGTGGTTGGAATTGCGCACCATGACCATGCCCACGCCGCTTTTTTTCGCCTTTTCGATCGCCAGCTCCATGGCCTTGCAGCCTATGATCTGGCCCATGGCGTCGTGGGCGTCGATCACCGCCGACAGCGGCGTTTCCTGTACGGTCTCGGGCACTGCGCCGACATTGACCATGCCGCTGCGCACCTCGTGCTCGTAGCGCACCATGCGCTGCACGCCGTGCGACTCGATGCCGTTCAGATCCGCCGCCAATATCACGTCCGTGATGGTCCGGCTGTCCTCCGCCGAAAATCCGTAGCACACAAACACCGATTCGCAAAAACGTACCAGCTGCCTGTAATTCAAAACATGGTATTCCATACGCTTCTCCTACTCAAACGAAAGGCTGACCTTGCAGACCCGCTCGGGATGCTCACGGATAAGCTCCATCGCCTCTGCGACCTCAAAAAAAGGAAAGACATCGGAGCGCAGCCGCTCAGGGCGCAGCTGCCCGTCCTCAAACATACGCACGACCTCGGGGAAACGGTGGTTGTTGAGACGCGAGCCGAGTACGGTGACTTCCTTTTTTGTGAAGGCGACCTGCGCAATCTCCGAGGGCTTGTCGCTGAGGCCCAGCACGACTACCCGCCCGGCGGGGCAGACCAGGTTCATCGCCTGAGGAACGGAGGTCGGCGAGCACACCGAATCGACCGCCACCGCTACGCCCTCGCCGCCTGAGAAATCGAGCACCGCGGCTTCAAGATCCTCTGTGCGCACGTCGATCGCCCGATCCGCGCCGCAGGTCAGCGCGTGCGCGAGCCGATCCGGGACGATATCGGTCATCATGACGCGCGCGCCGCGCGTCTTGGCGATTTCCATCACGCACAAGCCGATCGGGCCGCTGCCCATGACGAGCACGGTATCGCCCTGAGCGATCTGCGCCCGGAAGTTGACCTGCATGCCGATTGAATAAGGCTCCGCCAAGCAGGCTAGATCGGGGGCAAGCTTGTTGGGATCGAGCTTATGGCAGGCCGACGCCGGGGCGACGACGAATTCTGCGAAGCCGCCATCTCGGTGGACGCCCACGACCTCCACGTCGCGGCAGACGTTGTGCCGGTCATGGCGGCAGGCATAGCAATGGCCGCAGGAGCGAACCGGGTCTACCGCCACGATGTCGCCCGGCGCGATGCCCCGGGTTTCTGGACCCACTTCAGTGACACGGCCGCCGAACTCATGGCCGATTACGCGCGGGTAGGTGGCCAGAGAATTGGTGCCGCGGAAGATGCCGATGTCCGATCCGCAGATGCCGCCGGAGATCACGCGAATCTTGACCTCGTCCGGGCGGCCGATCACAGGTTCCGGTACTTCGCGGATCGCGATTTCCAGCGGTCTTTCCACAATGATTGCTTTCATAAAAACGCTCTTTCTCACCCGACCGTCAACCGCCCAGGTAGGCCTTCTTGATATCCGGGCTGTCCATGAGTTCCTGGCTGTCGCCCTGCGACACCACCTTGCCGACTTCGAGCACATAGGTGCGATTGGAAATCGACATGGCCATAAAGGCGTTCTGCTCTACGATGACGATGGGGATGTTCCGCACCTTGTTGATGCGCACGATGGTCTCGAACATGTCATCGACGATGACCGGCGCGAGGCCCAGCGACGGCTCGTCCAGCATCAGCAGCTTTGGATCGCTTATCAGGCCGCGCGCGATGGCCAGCATTTGCTGCTCGCCGCCCGACATGGAGCCGGCCAGCTGCTTTTCGCGCTCCTTGAGCCGCGGGAACATCGCGTACATCTCATCCAGGTGCTCGCGCATCTGCTTTTTGCTGAACTTGCGGCTGTACGCGCCCATGATCAGGTTCTCGACGACCGTCATGGAGGTGAAGATTTCGCGCCCCTCCGGCACGTACACGATCTCCTCGCGGACGATTTTGTGCACCGGTTTGTCGCTGATCGTATGCCCAAGGTATTCGATCTTGCCCGTGCGCGGCTTGTTGATGCCCATGATGGTCTTCATCAGGGTCGTCTTGCCCGCGCCGTTCGCGCCGATGATGGACACGATCTCCCGTTCCCTCACCTGGAAGGAGACCCCGAACAACGCCTGGACTTTGCCGTAGAATACGTCGATCCGGTCAATGTTCAGCATCTGCTTCCACCCGCTTTCTGTACTTGTTGCCGAGATAGGCCTGGATGACGGTCTCGTCGGTTTGAATCTCCTTGGCGGTTGCCTCGGCGATCTTCATACCGAAGTTAATGACCGTAATCATATGGGAGATGTTCATCACAACGTCCATGTTGTGCTCAATCAGGAACAGGTCGATCCCCGAATCGAACACCTTGAGCAGAATGTCGATGAATTCCACGCGCTCGGAGGGATTGAGCCCCGCCGCCGGCTCGTCCAGGAACAGGAGCTTCGGGTCGTTCATCAGGGAGCGGCCCAGCTCCGTCATCTTCTGCCTGCCGTAGGAGATGTTGTTGACGTATTCGCCCCGCAGCTTGTACAGCCCCAGAAAGGTCAGCACCTCAAGCGCCTTTTCGCGCATTTCGCGCTCCTCCCGTGCCGTGCGCATGGGATTGACCAAGAACGAGAAGAAGCCCTGCGTGGTCTTGACGTGCATGCCCACCATGAGGTTTTCCAGCACCGTCATGGACCTGTAGAGCTTGAGGTTCTGGAAGGTGCGGTTGATGCCGGTCTGCGCGATCTCGTAGGCCGGCCGGTTGGTGATCTCGGTTCCCCGGTGGAACACGCGCCCGCCGGACGAAGGGTACGCCCCGGTAATCAGGTTGACGGTGGTGCTCTTGCCCGATCCATTGGGGCCGATCAGCGCGTGGATGGTACGCTCCTCGACATCGATGGACAGGTCGCTGACCGCCACCAGGCCGTGGAAGCGTTTGGTCAGGCCCTCAAGCTTAAGAACGGTTGCCATCCTGGACGCCTCCTTTCGCGGCGCGGCCCGTAAACATACCCTTCAGGTTTGAGAATACACCCATCATGCCATGGGGCAGGAATACGACGAACAGCAGCGTGATGATGCTGTAGATGAACCAGTAGTAGTTTTGCAGGAAGCGCAAAAGCTCCGGCGTGATGGTCACCAGCACCGCGCCCAGCACCGCACCGGGCACCGTGCCAAGGCCGCCGATGATCAGCATGATGACGTAGTTGATGGAGAAGTCCATCGTGTAGGTGGCCGGGTTGATGTAGCGCACAAAGTGGGCGTAGAGCGCGCCGCCAATGCAGCCGTACACCGCCGCCAGCGTAAAGGCCATGATTTTGAAGGACGCGATGTTCACGCCCGAGGACTCCACTGCTTCCGGGTTGTCCTTGATGGCTTTGAGCGCGCGGCCCCACTTGGAATTCGCCAGGCGCCACGCGGTCAATACCAGGATCGCCGCCAGCACGAGGTAGAGGTAGTAGACCGAGACATTGTCCTTGAACTCGCGGCCGAACAGCGTGAACGGCGGAATCTTCGTGACGCCCACCGCGCCGCCGGTCAGATCGTCGAGGTTGGTGATGAAGATGCGCACCACCTCGGAAAAGCCGATGGTCGTCAGCGACAGGTACACGCCCTTAAGCCTAAGCGACGGGTAGCCTAGGCAGATGCCGATCAGGCAGCCCATGATGATCGCGCTCGCCAGGCCCAGCCAAGGCGATAAATTGAGCTTCGTGACCAAGAGCGACGAGGTGTACGCGCCCAGTGAGAAGATGCCGGCGGTGCCCAGATTCATCTGGCCGGTCAGGCCGGTGATGTAGTTGAGGCCCACCACGACGATGATGTTGATTAGGCACTGGTTCATCAGGTTTGTCTGGTACTTTCCGGTCAGCACCTGCGGAAGCGCAGCTGCCGCGGCGACCAGAAACACCAGCCCCAAAGCGGGCAAGAGTTTCTTTCCGGTTCGCATACCGCACCTCCTACGTTTTCTTGTGACCCAAGATGCCGGACGGCCTGAACAGCAAGAACAGGATCAACAGGCCGAAGGAGACGACGTCCTTGTATACCGAGGGCAGGATCATGCTGCCGAAGTTTTCCACCAGACCGATCAAAAGGCCACCCAGGATCGCGCCCGGCAGATATCCAAAGCCGCCGACCACGCCCGCGCTGAACCCCTTGAGGCCGATCATGCTCGACATCGTCGAGTGAACGTTGAACAGCGGGATGATGAGGATGCCGATCACCGTGCAAATCGACGCGGAGATGCCCACCGTCAGCGCCAGATTGAGCGGCACGTTGATGCCCATCAGGCCGGCGGCGTTCTTGTTGTTGGACACGCAGCGCATCGCCATGCCGATCTTGGACTTCTTTAAGAACAGCGTCAGCGCGAAGGTGATGATCATGCAGACGATGACGATGTAGATGTAGGGCCGGGACACCACCTGGTCGCCGACGGAAATCGTACCCTTGAGGAAATCGTCCAGCGTGAAGGGGATGGGGCCCCAAATCAGGCGGATGGCCTCCGTGATGATTCGCCCGAGGATGACCGTGCCTATGATCGCGTACAGATTGGACGCGAGTTTCGACAGAGGATTGAAGATGAACAACGCCACGACGATGCCGAACAGGAACATCGTCACCAGCGTCAGCACCACGCTCAGCGCGTAGGGCAGGCCAATCCCGGCGACATAGGTCCCCGCAAATGCGTAGGCGCTGAGCATGATGAACTTGTCGTGGCTGAAATTGAGCAGGCTCGTAGCATTCCAGATCAACGTATACTCGATGGCTACGAGCGCGTAGATGAAGCCCATGGACACCCCGCTGATCAGCAATTGCAGGATATTGTTCACAGAGTTCCTCCTATCCGGCCTCACAGGTTTGGCGGAAGTAGAGTACTTCCGCCAAACCCATGCGTTGCTCGTGGTATCCGATTAGTTGAGGCTGACCTTCTGGGCGACGGAGCAGGTCTTGTTCCGGTCGATCTGGAGGATGAACAGCGTGGAGTTGAGCTCGCCGTGCTCGTTGGCCTTGAGCGTACCCAGCACGCACTCGAACCCGTCGGTCGCGGCCAGCGCGTCGCGGATGGCCACGGGATCGGTGCCGCCCGCGCGGTTCAGCGCGTCGGCAATCAGGTAGGAAGCCGTGTAGTACATCGCGGCGTAGCGCTCCGGCTTTACGCCCCAGCGAGCCTCATAGCGCGTCACGAAATCCATCATAACCGGGTCGGACTCGTCGATGAAGAAGTCGGTGGAGGCGTACAGACCATCCACTTGCTCACCGCTGATCAGGTCGAGCACCTGCGGCATCGGCAGCGCGTTCGGCCCAATAAAGGGGATGTTCTTGAGGCCCAGCTCGCTGTACTGGCGCACGGCCAGCGCGCTGTCGGCGTCATGGGTGAAGGCGAATACCACGTCGGGGCCCCATTCCTTGATCTTGAGCAACTGGCTGGTGACGTCGGTATCCTCGGCGGTCATGCCCTCGGAGTAGTATTCCAGGCCGTTGGCCTCGGCATAGAGCTTGGAGGCGTTGTTGGCCGCCTTGCCGTAGTCGTCGGTGATGTAGATGGCGGCGATCTTCTTGGCGCCGAATTTCTCGGTGGCGAACTTGACCATGACCTGCCCGACCGAGCCGTCGGACACCGAGATGCGGAAGAAGTACTCGTTGTTCTGGTCGATCAGGGAGGGGCTGGTGGCGGCGCTCACGAAGGGGATGCCCGCCTCCTTGTAGTACTCCATGGCGGCCAGCGCCATCGGGGAGGTGTGCGGCCCGATGCAAACGGCCACGTCCTGCGACAGGATGTTGTTGACCGCGGTCACCGCGCCCGCGGCGTTGCCGGTGTCGTCCACCAGGTACATCTCGAGCTGCTTGCCGCCCAGCACGCTGCCCGCTGCGTTGATCTCCTCAAACGCCATGGTGATGGCCTGCTTCATGTGCAGTCCGCCCGCCGCCATGGATCCGGTCTCCATGCAGGAAACGCCGACCAGGATGTTGTCGTTGGCCAGTGCCACAGCCGACATACCGAGCACCAGAACCAGGGCCATCAGGGTACAGATGATCTTTTTCACGAACGCATTCCTCCTAGATAGATTTTCTGGTCACGCGCCTCAGCGCGGAACACTCGAGACCTCATTGCCGAGGGAACTGCGATTTATTGCTTTCTGTTTAAGACGATCAGATTGCTGTATTGGGTACGCGACTTCGACGAGATGGCCTGCGACTCTTCCACAAAACGTCATTTTACATAGATTATCCAAGGAGTGATTGGGCGCTTGTTTGCCTTGCGCGGGGATGACCGTCGTTTTCTTTGCCTATATCATAACTTTTTGCGGCGGGTTCTTCTTCTCCTGCATTGCAAAATATGCTCTGTATTGATATACTATTGGGACATGGAGAGCATTCTGCGGCAAGGAAGGATTCCTATGCGTTATCGCGTTTATTACAACCCCTCCCCGCTGGGCATCGGCATCCTATGCTCGGCTTCCGACAATTACGACAGCATCCTCTACCCCCACTACCATCTGGAGTATGAGTTATCCATCGTGCTCAGCGGCGTGCATCTTCTGATTCTGGAAGAAGAAACCATGCGCCTTCCGCCCGGAAGCCTGACTCTGATCCGCCCCAACGAAGTGCACACCCGCAAGATGGAGGTAAGGGGAAAGTTCATCACAGTCGCGTTTCCGGCTGTGGAGCTTAATGCGCTGGTAAAATATGTGGGTGAGGGGATACCCACCTGTGCGCTGTGGGGGTGTCGCCCGCCTGTTGCGATGCTGAACCCGGGAGATGTTGAAAGGAGCATTCGCCGCATTGAGCGCGTCAACCTGTTCTGCAGCTCCAACGCGCCCCGCGCTCTCGCAGAACTCAGGGCGCTGCTCGTGGATCTGTGTCTCTATCATTTGGCAAACCCCGATGCTTTGCCATCGGCCAGGACACCCTGGCTTACGAAGCTGATTAACGAGATGCAAAAGCCCGAGAACATTCGCAAAGGCCTCCCGGCCATGCTGGACCTGACGCCTTACAGCCACGAGTACATATGCCGGGAGTTCAAGCGCATGATGGACTGCACACCCACCGAATACATCAACAGTGCGCGGCTGGACCTGGCCCGCCGGATGCTCGAAAACCCTACACTCAGCATCGTGGATATCTGCTACGCCGTGGGCTTTGAATCGGTGAGCTATTTTTACCAGTTGTTCAAGGCGAAGTTCGGAAACACGCCCAGCCGCTACCGCAAACATCACTTCATCGCCTACCCTGACATGCCGCCCGATCAGTTCAGGGCGCTTGTCGAATGATGCGCTCACGTATCAACTTGGAATGGAATCCGCAAGGAGGGACGGCTGCATGGACAGGCAGATGGCGATACGCATTCACGAGAGGGACAACGTTGCGATTGCGCTGGAGCCGCTAAAGGAGGGCGAGTCCGTTCAAATTCACGGCCAGACCATGATCGCGATCCGGAACATCCCCTTCGGACACAAGCTCGCGCTGAACCAAATTCTGCCCGGTGAACAGGTCGTGAAGTACGGCTCGCCCATCGGACGCGCTACGGCCGTGATCGAACCGGGGCAATGGGTGCACAGCCACAACATGGAATCGAATCTCGAGGGCCTTGCGCGATACGAGTTCCATCCGGAAACCGCGCATGATGAAGACGTTTCCCGCGTCGCCGACACCTTTGACGGGTACGTGCGCGCGGACGGCTCGGTGGGCACCCGCAACGAACTATGGATCGTGCCCACGGTGTCCTGCGTCAATTCCGGCATTCGACGGCTCGCTGAAGCGGCGCGCGCGAAATTCGGCGGGCGTTGCGACGGCATCTACGCGCTCCCCCACAGCGCGGGCTGCTCGCAGCTGGGCGACGATCACAAGACCACGCAGCGCATTCTCCGCGGCATCGCCCGCCACCCCAACGCGGGCGGCGCGCTGATCGTGAGCCTGGGCTGCGAAAACAACCAGCTAAAGGAATTCCTGCCGATGCTGGGCGAGGTGGACGGTCGGCGCGTGAAGACCATGATCGCCCAGGAGGTCGAGGGCGACGAGATCGAGTACGGCCTCAAGTTGATCGATGAAATCCTGTCTGTCATGGAGGGCGACCACCGCGAACCTTGCCCGATCGCCAAGCTGACGATCGGCTTCAAATGCGGCGGTTCCGACGCGTTTTCGGGCGTGACGGCCAACGTGCTGTGCGGCCGGATCGCGGATCGGATTGCGGCGCTGGGTGGCAAGGCGGTGCTGACCGAGGTGCCGGAGATGTTCGGTGCGGAACATCATCTGATGGGGCGCGCCGCGAGCGAGCGGGTCTTTGACGAGATCGTGAGCATGATCGACGGCTTTAAGGAATATTACCTAAGCCACGGCCAGAGCATCGACAAGAACCCCTCGCCGGGCAACATGGAGGGCGGCATCACCACGCTGGAAGAAAAATCGCTGGGCTGCATCCAGAAGGGCGGCCACGCGACAATCACAGGGACGCTCACCTACGGTCAGCGCTGCGAGACCCATGGCCTGAATCTGATGACCGGCCCCGGAAACGACAACGTGTCGATCACCAATCTCGTGTCCGCCGGTGCGCAGATCATCCTGTTCACCACCGGACGCGGCAATCCGCTGGGCACGGTCGCGCCGGTAATCAAGATCGCCTCCAACAGCGAGCTTGCGCGCCGGAAGCCCAAATGGATTGACTTTGACGCCGGGCGGCTGCTGACCGGGCAGACGATGGAGGCGCTCGTGGACGAACTCTGGACGATGCTGCTCGACTCCGCCTCCGGCCGTTATGCGACGCGCAACGAGCTCAACGACAGCCGCGAGATCACGATATTCAAAAACGGCGTATTGCTGTAGAGACAAATGTGGTTTGCATGTTGGGCGCCAAGGATGGCTACGACCTCGAAGCGCGCGTCGCGCAGACCATGGCTGCGCGCGATGGCATGACGCGCGATCAGGCCATCGACGGGATCGTGGCCGACGCGGTGTCGGCGTTCCTGTCTGACGAAGCGAACGTGCGCGATTTGGTGGGTAAGCACCGGACACTGGCCGAGAGGATCCGCGATTTCATTGGCGAATTCGCAGCCGAGATCAAGCGCGTGCTTGCGCGCCTCGGCAAGCACGCCGGGCGGTACGGGACCGACGCGCTGTCAGGTGATGCGGAGGCGCTGACTGCGATCTACGGCATCAACACATACGACGGCGCACAAGGCCCGGAGGTTGACGATTGGGAGGAGGACACCGACGAGCCCGGAAATCCGGACAACCCGGCATAATCCCGGCATACACAGCCGCCCCTTCCTTGCGTAACGCTTGGGAGGGGCCTTTGTCTTTATAATTCAGCGCAAACCAAAAGGGACTGCCCCCAAACATGAAGCGGCAGTCCCAAAGGCGGTTCATGGCTGTTACTCATCAATTTCGGATTTCGATTGCGTTATCCGGCAGCGTCGGAGTCCGCCTTGGTGCATTGAATGGTTCCGGCGGGATGCTGAACGGGCGCATAGATAGAATACAACTTAATCGGCTCATCCCCCGTGTTGACCAGGTTATGCCATGTTCCAGCGGGGATGAAAATGGCGAAATTCTCAGATACATCTCGCTGATAGTTCAGGCTGGTCTGCGTGCTTCCCATCATGACTCTGCCCCGGCCTTGCTCCAAACGAAGAAACTGATCCAGGTCGGGATGCATCTCCAAGCCGATTTCTCCGCACGGAGGAATGCACATCAGGGTGAGCTGCAGATGGGTCCCCGTCCAAAGCGCCCTCCGGAAAAAGGGATTCTCCAGGGTCGCCTTCTCGATGTCAACCACATAAGGGTTGGGGCCAAAATCCTCCCCGATGCCAGTGCAGCGCGTGGTCAAGCAAGGTTGGTCAGCTGAGGAACAAGGGTCATCGGGCGGATAGGGTGAAGGGCAACGGCAGCAGCAAGGACAACCATATGGTGAGGAATGCATGCTTGCTCCTTTCCAACAGCCACAATCTGCCTTGGAAATCGTACGGCTAGACACGTCTAACCATGGACGCTTTCCAGCATCATTGTATGCGATATACGGGTGGCGTGTTCGGCGGTAGACCTGTCAGACTCCGCTGGTAGACAACCTAACCAAACTGTACAGCGAGCTGGCGGGTGTATCGGAGTGGTCGGACGTGGTGGCGGCTGATCTGGGCAGGGCGGTGGTTGAGCGGAGCCGGCATGGGCGCGCATGAGAGCACGTTTGGGCGACAGGATGACTGACGGGAACGATTCCCCTCTGCTGACTTCGGCTGGGGCAGAAAATTGTGCTATGCGCGGCAAACCAGGTGAGTTATACCGCCACCAATGCATGAAAAAGCCACCCTTTCAGGTGGCTTGGCGGAGAAGCCGGGATTTGAACCCGGGCGGCGCTTATCGCACCCTACTCCCTTAGCAGGGGAGCCCCTTCGGCCTCTTGGGTACTTCTCCATATAGTATTGGCGGAGAGAGAGGGATTCGAACCCCCGGTGCCTTTCGACATCACTGGTTTTCAAGACCAGCGCCTTCAACCACTCGGCCATCTCTCCAGAAGAAAAACCAGCATCAGCAATTATAGCAGAGAATTGGGGCAAAGTCAATGCCCAAAACGGCCTTTTGGGCGGCCTGATGGGGTGTTTTGAGGCTGTTTTGGTAGGTTGAGACGGTTTTGGGCATGATCGGGGGAATGTTATCGCTGATCTGGGATCAGATGTATGGGAGAATATGGGCCAAAAAAGCAGTGATGCTTTGCATGGATGCATAAAAGTGGGATGGCAGCGGATGTCAGTTGACATCATGAGGTCGATGACGCTGATCCTGAATCAGAGGAGAGCAGTGATTCCCTGCATAAATAGCTGATTACTGGACTTGGATGGATTGCTTTGACATCTGGTGAGAATAATAGAGACCAATCTTATAAACGTCTTATCCACTGCACCTGGTGGCATTTTTCAGCAAAGCTGAAATCATCTGATGTCCTTGTGCAATCCAGAAGGTATAGTCACAGACTAAAATCAAACGCTTCTTTGCTCGGCTTACAGCTGTGTTGATGAGCAATTTCCCCTTTGACGAACGATTCTGGGTGTTCGTAAACCACATGTCCGATGTGTCGCAGACGCTTAGAATGACAGTATCCCACTCCCTTCCCTGTGAACCGTGAACTGTCAGAATGCACTCCTTATGCTTGAGATCTGGACATAGTCTTTCGAGAAGCTGCAGTTGCTTCCTGTAGGGTGTAAGCACCACAATATCCTCATTTATATACTTCCGGACAAAGGCTTGAATCGCTCGAGCTTCGTCAAGACTTTCCCGCTGTTTTTCTGGAACAGTTCGCCGTGGCGCGTCAATATACTCGATTTGGAAAGAACCAACCGCTACTGCGCTTCGGAAGCCGCAGTTCTCATACACATGTTGATTAAGAAGCATTGACAGTTCTGGCCCGAACCGATAGGTCGCACGGAGACTGCATTTCGGCATCTTATCGAAAACGGGTGCTTGCCCATTCCCAATGGACTTCTTAAGGTCTTCGATTGGCTTGGTGAGCAAGGATTCCACCTGAAGGCTCGTTTCTCTCCACAGCCATGCGTCAGGATAACGGGCATCCACAGCATCATCGAAGTTCATTTCGCACACGGGCGGTAGCTGGAAATGGTCGCCCAGAAATGTTATAGGGCACTGGCACGCAAACAAGGTCGTTCCTTTTGCAAGATTGGCATAACCCGCCTCATCCAAGAATACATGGGCGAAGGACAGTTCCGCCTCGCCATCCAGAACTTCCTTACCGCTCTCGTGAGAAATGCGCGAGATGTACGCGTCCAGCGTTCCCGCGATTACGCACACATGCTTTGACCGTTCGGCCGTCGTCCGCTTCTTAAGATCCTCGATCTTTCGATTGATTTCAAGTATCTGATTTTGTATTTCGGCGGCAGTTCGATACTCGTACTCGGCATATCGGCCTGCCCGGCTTTGATACCAACTGTCTTCCCTCTCAAGCAAGTCTTTTGTGTCGCGGAGGCAGTTTTCGAGATTTGTGATGTTGAGCTTGCGGGTAATCTCGTAGAGACTGTCGACATCCTTCGACATTTGCATGATCGCAGGCTGGAACCCCTCTGTGCATCCAGAAAGTTCCCGTTCCAGAGCAACCTTCTCGCTCCGCGCAGTTGTTAGCTTTGTTTCAATGGTTTTGATGCGGTTGGATATTGCAGAGATTTCTCTCCGAATCGACGCAAGTTGTGAAGCCTTCCCGGTATCACCGCTGCGAAGCGCACTGTACATACGGTAAAGAGCGCCTTGCATGCTGATTTCGATACGTCGGGCGGATTCTTCTTCTCTCGAGCGTGTTGCCTGCTCATGGGATAAGGATTCCTCAATGAGCTTGATGTCTTTTTCAGCATTCGCAAGCTTGCGGGATATGGAGCTTCGGCGCGCGAATTCCTCGCTCATCTGCAGCATCAGATGGTACGCGTTCTGAATCTTCTCCCTCCGTATCGGGAGGGACTTATAATTTAGCGCTTCCTGCAGCGACTTCACCTGTTGTTTGTACCGTTCAATCTGCTTCGCGATCCCCTGAAATTCGCATATTTCCGGAAACTCCTCTGCAAATTGTTTAGTCGGAGTGCCAAGCCTTAGAATTTTATCCTGATAGTCGATACCAGCCGGCTTGATAAGCTTGATGACGCCGCGCAGCACCTGGTCGATGGAGTTGTTTGTAGGCGCAAAAATAGCGATTCGCTGCTTCGTATGGACATAATGGGAGACGCAATAACCAAGTACAAATTGGGTCTTTCCGGTACCTGGTGCTCCCCAAATGTAGCAGGAAGGGCTTGATAGAGCGGCGAGAATGGCCTGAACTTGGTCATCGGATGGCCGTTGGCCCTTCACCGTGCCAATAGGCGCATTAATGGATCCGGCCTTCGTCGGAAAGTTCAGGAGCTGGCCATTTTCCTCGTACCAATCTTTTGTTCGGCGAACCAAAAACCGAAGGTCCGCCACTAGCAGGACGTCCGCGGCGGACGCTTTACGCATCAGCCCAACGCACTTTTCACTCTGCTTGTTTGGCCGGACAACCATGAAATAATTATCTGCGTCGCATTCCAGAATCTGAATCTGCGTTTGTTTGAATGATTCCCCGAAGATCTCAAATAGAATGCTGTCGGTGTCGGGCAGCTTTTTGTCCAGCTTCAGTTTGTATGTATCCTCTTCGAATGCCTGGATGGACACCACGCGATACTCGATTCTGCCCTTGTTCTGATCCTTCAAGTATTGATGGTAGCTTTCCGCGCCCCGGATCATATGCGCTTGAAGCGGCGTCAAAGCCCGCTCTGCCATCTGCGGTGCCCTCCTTAAGACGGGACAGAAAACGCAAAACCCCCTGTTGCCTTGTGCGGCGCATTCGCGGTTTCGTCCAAATGGATGACCAGGCGTAAAAAGAGGATCTTTGTGAGCGCGATCCGGGACATGTCCCCGGCAAATTACACCTTGATGATGCCTTGTGTGTGACCCTATTTACCTGTATAATATGCCTGTAACAAAAAAATGTCAATATGGTGCGTTTTGATGATTACCGGAGAAATCAAGAACAAGGTTGACCGGATCTGGACGGACATATGGGCGGGCGGCATGACGAACCCGCTGACGGTTATAGAACAGCCTGACCTTCATGTTCATCGTTTCATATGATGAAAAGAAGTATGAGCCGAGCATGATGAGGCACTGACAGGAAAACCGGTAAAGCGCATCTACAGATACAATGGGCCAGTCCCGCGAAATCTGCGACGTGATCGCGAACCGTGTGTTCCCGATTATAAAAAAACATGAACAGCGGCGCTTACACCACGTCATCCAAATACATGCAGACCGCGATGTTCCCAGAGGGGAAAAGCAGGTGCTACAGAACTAAACTCATTTATAATCAGTCGAACTTAAATGGGAGAGTTATATGAAAAGCGAAGCGAGTCGCGGCGTTCTTTTACTTATCATTGCATTGATAGTCTCGTATGCACTTACATATTTTACGGGATTAAATGAAGTGTGGAATCTTGCATGGAGTATAAGTGCGCTGTTTAACGGAAAAGACATGGGAGCTATAATTGTTTTGCTTCTAATTTGGACCATGCCTATTTTGACTGGGGAAATTATCATTAGATTCTCAAGACGTGAAATGGGAACCGGGTATATTTATATTTCATTTTATTTTATGGCCAGTATTTGTTTATGAACAAAAATCACTTGGACCATCTAAATCGATACAATTTATTGAAAGGTGTATATATTGCACTATATACTATT
>NZ_JBISDI010000051.1:0-24336 GCF_051162045.1 Anaerozeibacter quisquiliarum | reverse complement strand
CAAAAATACGAGGGCAAGCGACGCGGCGGCCAACACGGCGGCCGACTGCGCAAGCGTGGGCATGCCCCCGCCCGGCAAATGCGCGTGCCGCGCGGCGAGCGCGTGCGCCATCAGCGACAGGAATTGGTTGGTGAACATCGCGCCGTCGCGGATAAAGATGTAACCCAATTGGTGCAGCAGCAGCGCCGCGGCGATGCCGACCCCGCGATGAAACATGAGGTTCAGGAAGAACATGGCCATCGACAGCACAAATCCGTAGGCGGTCTGCAGCGCGAAGCTGATGGCCAGCGCCTGATGCGGCGCGTAACGCGCCAGGAACTGAGGGTGCGAAAAACTCAGCGCGTACCTTGAGCCGAAGTTCATGTCCTTTGCGATGCGCAAAAGCGCGGTGCTCCATACGTTGCCCACATAGCCGTTGCCCGCCGTGAGCAGCAGCGTAAAGGCCAAGATGACCGCCTGGTAGACAACACAACTGATGAGCACGTACAGGCATTGCGCCGCGACCCATTGAACGCGCGTGACGCGCAGCCCCACGCAGGAGATGTGCTCGGAGGTAAAGGGCGCGTCGGACAGCATCATCAAAAGGCCCAGCGTCAGCGGCAGGCAGATGTAGGCCTCGGACGCCATCAAAATGTAGGGCTCGAACACCTGGGCCGACGCGCCGATGGCCAGCGCGGCGCGCCCAAAATTGAATGTGGGCGCGAAGGCGAAATTGACGCCCAGCAGCAGCCCCAGAAGGAAGATGGGCTTTCGGGGCCAGACGGAGCACTGCATGGAGATCATGCGCGCCACCTTGCGTACATTATGCATACCGACACCGCCACTTCATGCCCGCATAGCTCAGGATCAGGAATACGGACAGATACAGCGCCTGCATCGACAAAACGAATCCGATCGACGGCAGCACGGCATAGTCCGCGGTCAGGTACAGGAGCGGGCAATACCTGGAACCCATGAACAGCGTCCAGATGGTCTGATAGCCCACGAACGGGACGACGATCGCGGTCAGGCGGTGCCAACAGGCATGAGCAGAAAAGCCCCGAAAGCGACCACACCGCGCCGTAAAGCCCGGCGAGCAACACCTGAAGCAGCAGCATTGATTCGCCGCCCCATCGCGCCAGCACCGGTTCCCAACTGGTGTCCACATAGAAATCCGGTACCTGCGGCGCGACGACCGGCTGGCACAGCGCGTAGCCGATCGCGCCCGTCAGCGCGTAGGGAATGGCCAGCGCCAGCGCGCCGGAGACGGTCACGGCGAGCAGCTTGCCCGCAATGTAACGCCTCCTGGTCGTGTGCAGCAGTGCGGACCGGGTAAAGCCGCTCTTCATCTCATCGAAGAAGGAGCACGCGTAGGGGATGACGCAGAACAGCACGGCGAAGGGCATGAGCCCGCTGAACATGGAACGATGGGCGGTGAGCGTAATATAGTCTATGTCCGCCCGACCGTCGATCAAAGGCGTGAGCGGTTCTATGCAGGGGCGAAGCAGCACGCAAAACACCACGAGGCAGGTCAGGTATAGCCACTTGTTGCCCAGGGACATGCGCAGATCAGTCGTCATCCCACAGCTCCTCTTCCGTGACGGCGCACAGCACCCCGGTCGCCGCGTCCACCGCAAAGGACGAGGTGTAGCGCGTGAAATCGGTGCGAACCGGCTCGGAGCCGTCCCCCTCGCCATAGTCCACATCGCGCACCGGCTCCTCCTCCATGTGGAAATACCACACCGGATGCGCCCGGTACAGACCGGCGGATTCGTCGTAGCGATACTCGTGGCAAAGCGTTATCCCGTCGATGGGCTTGCCCTTATAGGGAATCAGCTCCATCCCCAGGTTCTCACGGACGATCCCCAGCGCCTGATCCACCGACAGCAGGCCGTCGATCGGCGTGACATTGCCGGGTTTTACGTAAGGGCCTACGGTCAAGTAGAACAGGCCGCGTTCCGAAAACCCCGCGGCATACTTGATGCCGCTTTCCTGCTTGCCGGGCGGCATCAGCGGCAAAGGGGTAAACCGCGGGGCAAATAAAAGGTGGATCGACGATTCATCTTCCATGCTGTACACCGTTGAGAAATCCGGGATGGAGAAGCGTTGCAGGATATCCTTCAGCGCCGCCCCAGCGTGTTCCATATCCAGTGTCTCGATGGGGATCGGCGTCAATTCCCTATAGGGATTCTCAACAATATCAGAATTGAAAGCATAGGAGAAGTAGGATTCTCCTTCGTTGACGGTCTGGTCATACGTCGCGATGAATGTACCGAATTCGTCGCGCGGATGGGGGGTACGGACTGTCCACAGCTGCCTGCCGGGTTCGGGGTCTTCAAGCGGCTCCAACGCGACAAGATCCAGGGCGTTCGCGAAAAACACCGATTTGGCGAGCTCGGCGTCCGGCTCGGCGGTGACCAAATCAAAGCTTTCGACGCGATCCGCCCGGGCGACGCAGACCCGCGCGTCGATCTTCATCCGCGTACCGTCCGCCCCGGCGAGCACCTCGCGGATTTCGCGTCCATCCTCGGCCAGCACAGAGGCGAGGGGCGAGCGATTTGCTTCGACCAGGTTTTGGGTTCGCTGTTCCGCGCCCGTCATCCCGCGCGATATGCCGTCCTGCTCGATGGCGGGCGGGGTGGAAACGCAGCCCGTCAATACGTACGCGATCAGTGCGAAACAGGCCGCGGCGCGCGCCCATAATGACCATGAATCCGGTGTGTTCCTCACAGTATGCACCCCCTTATGCGCTTGCAATTATGGAAGACGCCGATGAAAGGGCGATGGCCTCCCCTGTATTGTTGATCGTGTAGCACTTAATGGAAGCCCCGTAATATCCCTACGCCTGCGCCAATCGCCTCTTCCCGGAATTATTCCAATCAACCCTCGCGTAGCGCCCCGCAGGGTGAATTGCCGGCAAATCCGGTTGACCGTCGAGTGTTTGAGCGGCCGTTCAGGCAATTTTTCAATATAAACGTTTGGCCGGATCAATATAATTATTATCCACATCCATAGTTTACCACCTCATCACCAACTTTTCAAGCTGCTTCATCAAAAAAGTGCGTTGACAAACAAATACAATGAATCTATACTGTACATGTGGCTCGCGCCATGGAAGGAGTGCTTACCCATGCCAACGAGGTTGACGAGCAAGGAGCAGGAGGTTCTGAAACTGCTCATGGATTCGGATCGGGCGCTGACCGCGTCGGAGATGGTCGCGCGGGACGCGGTGCTCAACATCAACACGGTGCAGACCGTGTTGCGTTCGCTGCTGAAGAAGGGTTTCATCGAGGTGGCCGACATCGTGTACAGCGGCAAGGTGCTATGCCGCAACTACAAGCCCACCGCGCAGGCCACGGAAGCCACATTCGACGCATTTGTCTCGCAGTTCCACCGCCTGCGCAGGAATGTGCCCGCCCCGCAAATCTTCGCCGGCCTGATCGACGGCGAGGCGGCCGAGCCGGCGGTTCTGGACGAACTGGAAGCGCTGATCGCACAGCGGAAGGCGGCCTTGGCGAAGAGGGATACATAAAGGTCGAGGATACACATAAGGGGGGCAACCCGGTGGCCTTTTCGTTCGCTACGCTGTGCACGCATGCGTTGTTTTGCGGCGCGATGCTGCTTGCCATGCGGCTGCTGTTTCGTCACCCCGCAAGGATGGGCGTACTTGGCATTACCTCGATGATCCTGTGCTCCGCCTCGCTCGCGATGCGTCTGCTGCTGCCCTTCGAGTGGGGGTTCACGAGGACCGTCAACCTGTCCGGATTCTACGCCGACGTCGCGGCGTTCCTGCATCGACCCTTGTCTCAATCCGGCCGATTCGGCTTTGCACCCTATCACTTGCTTCTTTGGGTTGCCGGGTTGGTTGCCTCGGCGCGCATCGGGCGCTTGTTTTACACCCAAGGCCGATACGTCAAGTATCTGGATTCGCTGCCCGATGCCACTTTTCTGCCCTACACCGACGGCATGGGCCGCGCGCGCCGGGTGCGTTGCGTCACCGATCCGGCGTCCATAAACGCGCTGACCGTCGGCTTCATCAGGCCGCGCATCGTCATGCCGGGGATGCCAATGACCGGGCGGGAGCGCGGGCTCATCCTGCGCCACGAGCTGTTCCACGTCGCGTCGGGCGACGTTTGGATCAAGCTGCTTGTGGAATGCGTGTGCACGCTGTGCTGGTGGGTGCCCTTCATCGGCACGCTCCGAAAGCAGGTCGCGTCGGCGCTGGAATTCCGGGCGGACCAGCGCGCGACGCAGTCGCTCCATGAAGCCGCGAAAGTCGAATACCTGGAATGCCTGCTGAAAATCTCAAGGGCAAACCAGAAGGCGGCGGCCCCGCTCGCGGTCAGCTTTGCGGAGCGCAAGGCCAATGTGCTCAAGGAGCGCTTCAAGCTCGTCTTGGATCCCGGGCAGGGCGCGCCGCTGTTCCGCGCCCTGACGCTGCTGCTCGTTGCGGCTGTCGTGCTGTCCACCTTCGTCGTTTTTGAGCCGCGCGGTGGCATTCCCGATGACATTCAGGCCGATACCTTTGGGCTCGATGACGGAGCGTTTTTCTTGGTGCGGCACGCCAATCAGGGGTACTCCTTGTACATGGATGGGAATTACATGGGGCCGCTTGATGATATCCCGGAAGAGTTTGCGCAGTTCCCGGTATTCGACAACTTGGAGGAGGCGGGCGTATGAACAATTTGGTGAGGAAGCTTTTCGCGGTTGCGTTGATGGCTGTTTTGTGTTCCGGGCTCTTATTCGTTGAAAACCCGGCCGTCCATAATTTGGGCACTTCGCCGGCAAAGGCCGAGGAAGTAGTCCTCCGCGCTCCGACACTTGTATGGCGCTACAAATACATTGATGGCAAACTTCACAAGCGACTTTTTAACGAATCGACGCAACAGTGGGTCGGCGAGTGGATACCCGTCTAGGTACCCACTGATCGATTCGGGCGGCGGCTGGCGAGATGACTTTTCGTGCGACCGTTTCTGCAAAATGCGCGGGCGCAGCATTGCTATGTCAAGCGTTTTTCAGGAATGCAGCGCATTCCAGGCTGCAATGCCCGGGTCGAGACGCCGCCGCCCTCTCCAAATGCAACGACATGGTTGCTTCCATATTTCAAATCCAAACGGTTCTTAAATCCCGCACAGTCCCGTTTGTTGTTTCCCGGCGTCCGGCGCACGCTTCCTGGCAACGCCATGAATGGCGCTCCTTTCGTAGGCCAAGCATGTGGATCTTGTGACGCGATCGGGCAATCAGCCGGCATCATCGACCCGCATGCCAAGTGACACAGGCCCTTTCTCCTGCGCATTTTGGTCAATGGCGTACAAGTCCCTGCCGGCGACGGCAAAGGTATCCCCCTTCCATTTCTCTGTCGCCAAATCCGCATTCTCTATTCATGATTTATTATGGTTATGCCGCTTTTGTTTCTTGCGCCATCGGCCTACCGCCTCCCCGCCGGCTCGTCAAGTAGCCCCTTAAAAAAAATGTATTGACAAGCAAAGACAATGAATATATACTGCACGTGTGGCCCATGTCATGGAAGGAGTGCTGACCCATGCCAACGAGGTTGACGAGCAAGGAGCAGGAGATTCTGGAACTGCTCATGGATTCGGATCGGGCGCTGACCGCCGCGGAGATGGTCGCGCGGGAAGCGGCGCTCAACATCAACACGGTGCAGAGCGTGTTGCGCTCGCTGCTGAAGAAGGGTTTCATCGAGGTGGCCGACATCGTGTACAGCGGCAAGGTGCTGTGCCGCAATTACAAGCCCGCCGCGCAGGCCATAAACGCCATGTTCGACGCGTTTGTGTCTCAGTTTCACAGCCTGCGCAGGAATGTGCCCGCCCCGCAAATCTTCGCCGGCCTGCTCGACGGCGAGGCGGCCGACCTGGCGGTTCTGGACGAACTGGAAGCGCTGATCGCGCGGCGGAAGGCAGCCTTGGCGAAGAGGGATACATAGGACGGCCCGGTGGCCTTTTCGCTCGCTGCGCTGTGCACACATGCGTTGTTTTGCGGCGCGATGCCGCTTGCCATGCGGCTGCTGCTTCGCCAGAGCGCAAGGACGGGCGGACTTGGCGTTGCCTCCCAAAGCTCTATGGAAAGCCTCCGCATCCACCTTCCGCAAAAAGGCCCGCTTCCGCGCCGGCGTCCCGCTTGACCCGCGCCGTTGACGTGCGCGGCACGAATGGATCGCGCTTATGGCTCCCTCGTCAGCATGTACATCAGCGCGTTGACGATCGCGGCGGCGACATTGCTGCCGCCCTTGCGCCCGCGGGCGACGATGCAGGGGACGGCGGTCTGCATGATACGCTCCTTGGCCTGTACCACGTTGACGAAGCCGACCGGCACGCCGATAATCAGCGCGGGCCGTATCCTCCCCTCGCCGATCAGCTCGCACAGGCGCGCGAGCGCCGTGGGCGCGTTGCCGATGGCGAAAATCGTGGAGATGTCCAGCGTGGCTGCCTTGTCCATCGACGCGGCGGCGCGGGTGGTGCCGTTTCGCCGGGCGGCGGCGGCGACGTCCGCATCCTGCATAAAGCAGTACGCCTCGCCGCCCAAACGCTCGAGCGCGGGCTTGTTGATGCCTGCCCTGACCATGTTTGTATCGGTGACGATGGGCGCGCCGGCCTTGAGCGCCGCGAGCGCGATCGGCACGGCGCTTTCGGAGAAGTACAGCGAATCGGCGTAGTCGAAGTCCGCCGTGGTGTGGATGACGCGCTTGATGATGGGCGCGAGCGCCGGATCGAGCGGATGGGGCAGTTCTCCTTCGATGATCTCGAAGCTGCGGCGCTCGATCTGCTCGGGCAACACGTCTTCCATCTCGATCTTCATAGTCCCGCCTCCAGAATTCTATGGATCAGCGCCATGTCGAGGTGTTCGCGCACGGCCCGCGCCAGCGCGTCATACTGGCCCTCCCTGTAGGCTTTCAGGTCGAAGGCGCCCGCCTCGAGGGAAACGCCCTTTCTCGCGCAGAGCGCGCCCAGCAGCGCCTCGCGGCAGGGGGCGGCATCGAAGAAGCCGTGCAGATAGGTGCCGTAGACATCGCCCGCCTGACAGCCGTCCGTCGCCCCGTTCTCCAGCCGGATCAGCGGCTGCGCGCCTTCGCGGAGCGTCGTGCGCCCCATGTGGATCTCGTAGCCCGTAACCCGCGCGCCGCCGATGGCCGCCAGCGCGCCCCGTACGTCGAGGATGCCGCCCGCGACGCGCGTGCGGCGCTTCTCGGCGGTGAACGCGGTTACAACCGGCAGCAGCCCCATGCCGTCGATCTCGCCGCCGCCCTCCGCGCCCCCGGCGTCCGAAATGCGTTCCCCCAGCATCTGATAGCCGCCGCACACGCCGAAGACGGGCGCCCCCCGCGCGCAAAGCTTCTTGATCGCCGCCTCAAGGCCGCACTGCCGCAGCCACTTCAAATCGGAAATGGTGTTCTTCGTGCCGGGCAGCACCACCAGATCGGGCGCACCCAGCTCCGCGGGCGAACGGACATAGCGCACGCCGATGCCCCGGGTCGCCTCCAGCGCGGCAAAGTCGGTGAAGTTGGAGAGGCGCGGAAGATGCGCGACCGCGATGTCCAGCACCGCGCCCTCCCGCCTGCGCGTCAGCCGTTCGGAAAGGCTGTCCTCGTCGTCGATGTCCACGTCGAGGTAGGGCAGTACGCCCGCCACGGGCTTTTGGGTGAGGTTTTCGAGCATCGCAAGCCCGTCGCCCAGCAGCTTCACGTCCCCGCGGAACTTGTTGATGACCGTGGCCTTGACCATGTCCCGCTCGTCCTCATCGAGCAGCGCGATCGTGCCGAAGAGCTGCGCGAACACGCCGCCGCGGTCGATGTCGCCCACCAGCAGCACCGGCGCTTTCGCGAGCTTCGCCATGCCCATGTTGACGAAGTCGCCTTTTTTCAAATTGATCTCGGCGGGGCTGCCCGCGCCCTCGATCACAATGACGTCGTATTCGGCGGCGAGGGAATCGTAGGCCGCCGCGATGTCCGGCATCAGCGCGTGCTTCATGGCGTAGTATTCGCGCGCGCCCATGCTGCCGCGCACCTCGCCCATGACGATCACCTGCGAGCCCATGTCGGTGACGGGCTTTAAGAGTATGGGGTTCATGCGCACGTCCGGCTCCGCGCCCGCCGCCTCCGCCTGCACCGCCTGCGCGCGGCCCATCTCGAGCCCCTCGCCGGTGATGAAGGAATTGAGCGCCATGTTCTGGCTCTTGAAGGGCGCGACGCGGTAGCCGTCCCGCATAAAGACCCGGCAGAGCCCCGCGCAGAGCAGGCTCTTGCCGGCGCTCGACATGGTTCCCTGCACCATAATGGCCTTAGCCATAAAGCACCTCCCGGATGGCGCGCAGCAGCGTCGCGTTGTCCTCGCGTGTCTTCAGCCCGACGCGGGTGAAGCGTTCATCCAGTCCGGTAAAATTTCCGCAGTTGCGAACGAGGATGCCGCGCGCTTTCAGCGGCTCAAAGAGCGGCACGGGGCTTTTGAACAGCAGGAAGTTCGCGTCGGAGGGGAACGAAGCGAGGCCCAGCGCCGCGAGCCCCGACTCCATGAACGCCCGTTCAGCCCGCACGACTTCCCGCGTGCGCTCGGCCCAGCCGGGTTCCGCCAGCGCCCCCAAGCCCGCCGCCTGCGCCGCCGCGGAGACGCTCCATGCCGGAGCGAAGTCCGCGACACGGGCGAGCAGCGCCGCATCGCCCAGCAGGTAGCCAAGACGCAGCCCCGCGAGGGCGTGGAACTTCGTAAAGGCGCGCAGGATGAGCAGGTTCGGACACGCCCTGAGCAGCGGCAGCATCGAAGCTCCCTGCGTGAATTCCATGAAGCATTCGTCCACCATCAGCAGCGTACCGTTTTCGGCGCAGGCACCGGCGACGCGGCGCAGGAGGTCGGGCGCGGCCAATCTGCCCGTGGGATTGTTGGGGTTGCAGAGAAAGAACAGATCGATGTCGGGCGTGAGCGCCGAGAGAACCTCCTCCGTCAGCATAAAGCCGTCCGCTTCGCGCAAGCGGTGTTCGCGCACCTCGCCGCCAAAGAGCTTCGCGGGGCGCTCGTATTCGGAAAAGGTCGGCGCGAGCGTCAGCGCCCGCCTGGGTTTGAGGCAGGCGCACGCGCGGAAGATCAGATCCGACGCGCCGTTGCCGCAGAGGATGGCCTCCGGCGCGACGTCGTGTTTGCGCGCGAGCGCCTCCCGCAGCGCCCGGCACCGCGGGTCGGGATAGCGCGCGAAGGCATCGGTCTGCTCGATGACCGCCCGCTTCGCGGCTTCGGGCGCGCCGAGCGGGTTCACGTTGATGGAAAAATCGAGCGATATGCCCGCGTTTGCGTAGCGATCGCCGCCGTGCTCATAGCGCGGCATACAGACACCCCCTCAAAATCAGCGCCAGCACGAACACCAGCGCCGCGGCCGCGTTGAGCAGCCGGTGCGAGCGGAGGATGTCCTCGGGTTCGATGGGCCTGAGGTCGTCGCCGATACACGGCTTTTCATGGAGTTTCCCGAAATAGTACGCGTCTCCCGCCAGGCGCACGCCCAGCGCTCCGGCCATGACGGATTCCGTCTGCGCGGAATTGGGGCTTGCGTGGTTCAGGCGGTCGCGCCTCCAGATGCGGCGCGCGCCCTTGGCGTCGAGGCCGCAGAGCCGCGCCGCGCCGATCATCGTGAGCGCGCTCAGGCGCGAGGGGAAAAAGTTCATCGCGTCGTCGAGCTTCGCGGCGGCGCGGCCGAAGTCGATGTAGCGCTCGTTCTTGTAGCCGATCATCGAGTCCATCGTGTTGACGGCCTTGTAGAACGTGCCGAATACCGCGCCGCCGAGCGCAAGATACACAAGCGGCGCGATCACGCCGTCGGAGGCGTTCTCCGCCACAGTCTCCACGGCGGCGCGGGCCACGCCTGCCGCGTCCAATGGCGCCGTATCGCGGCCGACGATCATCGAGACCGCGCGGCGCGCGGCGGGCAGATCGCCGCCGGCCAACGCGCCGTACACCTCGCGGCTCTCGTCCTTCAGGCTCTTGAGCGCCAGAACCTGCCAGCACAGCAGCGCTTCCGCGGCGAAGTACGCCCACGGCGACAGCCGCCACAGAAGCGCCAGCAGCGCGCCGGGCAAAACGGTGCAGACGAGCAAGGCGAAGAAAACGAGCAGAAGCCCCCCAAGGCGCTTGTTTCGCATCGGATAGAGCGCCTTTTCCAAGGCCGAAATGAGCCGGCCGATGCCGCGCACGACATGCGGCCAGCCCCGGGGGTCGCCGAGCAGCAGATCGAGCAGAAAGCCCGCGCAGAGGGCGAGCGTAAAGGGCGCTATGAACACGCGGAACCTCCCTCTGCCGCGAACGCGCGTCCGTCGGCGGCATGCCCGGCGGCATAGTCGTTCGCCTTTCTCACGAAGCGCCGCGCAAGGCGCACATTCGCGGGGAAATACAGGTGCGGGAAGCCCGCCCAGAGGCTTTCGCCGGCGTGGACACAGTCCCAGGCACGCCCGTCCGGCTTTTCGGCGCGAAAGCCCGCCCCGCAGTCGTCGCTTTCGTAATAGTGGAACTCGTGCGCGCGGATGCGCTCACCCCGCTCGCAGAGCAGGTTGTCCGCCTTCGCCGTCAGCGTCGCATAGCCGAAGCGCTTAAGCTTTTCGGTTCTGTACGCCGCGGCGCGGACGACGCCCGCCATCGGAAAGCCGTCGAGCGTGTCGTGCAGATAGAGAAACCCGCCGCACTCCGCGATCGTGGGCAGAGCGCGCTCTACGGCAACCCGCACGGCGCGGCGCATGGCGGCGTTGCCCGACAGCGCCTCGAGGTGCAATTCCGGGTAGCCGCCCGGCAGGTACAGCGCGCCGACGTTCTCGGGCAGCGCGCCGTCGCCGAGCGGGCTGAAAAAGCACAGCTCGCAGCCGAGCGCGCGCAGCAGCTCCAGGTTCTCCTCATAGAGAAAGCAGAACGCGCGATCCCGCGCCACCGCCACGCGTACGTCGGCGACGGGGCTTACCGGCTGCGCCTGCTCATGCAGCGCGGGCGCGGAGGCCGCGAGCGCCAGCACGCCGTCCAGGTCGATGTGTTGTTCCGCCAGCGCCCCCAGCGCGCGCAGCCTTTCCCGCAAATCGTCGATCTCGGCGGCGGTGACCAGCCCCAGGTGGCGGCTGCCGATTAAGAGCGCCTCCTCGCGCGGCAGGAAGCCCAGCGGCGCGACGCCGGCGTCCAAGGCGATTTGCTTCAGGCCCTCGTATAGCGCCGGCGACGCGCCGTTGAAGATCACGCCGCGCACATGGCTTTCGCGCTTGAAGTCCCGAAAGCCGCGCAGAATCGCGCCCGCCGAACCGTACATGCCCCGGACGTCCACCGCGAGGAGCACGGGCGTCTCGGTCGAGCGTGCCACGTCATAGGTGCTGTACGCGCCCCGCGCGCCCACGCCGTCGTAGTAGCCCATCACGCCCTCGATCACCGAAAGCCTGCCGCTGTGCCCCGCGAGCGCGGCGCGAAGCTGATCGTCCGCGCAGAAGAACGGGTCGAGGTTGCGGCTGGGCAGCCCCAGCGCCTCGCGGTGGAACATGGGGTCGATGTAATCCGGCCCGCACTTGAACGCGGCGAGCGGAAGCCCCCGCGTCTGAAGCGCGCCCAGCAGCGCCAGGGCGACGGTGGTCTTACCGCAGCCCGAGTTTGTGCCTGCGATCAGTATGCGGTCGTTCATGATCTACCTCCGCCGGAGAGGATAAACACGGGGTTCTGCGCCAGCATCATGTTGAGGCCGCCCGCGTTCTTCGCCCGCGCGGCGCCGAGCTGTATGATCTCGGGCGCGATGCCATGCGCCTTGAACGCCGCCAGCGCCGCGTTCAGCGTCTCCAGCGCGACGGCGTTCACCACGACGCGCGCGGACGGGTTCTTCGACAAAATCGCTTCAAATATACCCGCCATCGCGCCGCCGCTGCCGCCGACGAAGGCCGCGTCGAGCGGGGGCAGCTCTTCCAGCGCCTCGGGCGCGCCGCCCAGGATCGGCGTGACGTTGCCGATGTGGAAGCGCCGGCAGTTTTCCGCGATCAGCGAGACGGCCTCCTCCTTTTGATCGACGGCGTAGACATGGCCGGCATAGGCGGCGAGCGCCATTTCCACCGTGACGGAGCCCGTGCCCGCGCCGATGTCGCAGCAAATCGCGCCGGGGTCCGGCGCGAGGCGGCTCATGCTCACGGCGCGCACCTCGGCCTTCGTCATCGGCGCATCGCCGCGTAGGAATGCCTCGTCGGGGATGCCAAAGCGCACGCGCGCGTCGGCGTCCGGGTTCTCCACCAGCAGCACCGCCAGTTTGCCGACGGGCGTTCGCGCAAGCTCACCGACGGGCAGCGTGAAGATGCGCTCGCCTTCCGTGCCGAGGTTTTCGCCCACCGTCGCCGCGAGGCCCCCAAGGCCGGCGTCCGCAAGCGAGCGCGCGAGCGCGTCCACATTGCCGCCCGTGAGCGCGAACGTCAGGCGGTTGCGGCGCACGGCGTCCGTGAAATTCGCCGCCCGGCCGTGGCAGCTCAAAATCGCCGCCTCCTGCCAGGGGCGCTTGAGCCTGGCGAAGAAACAGGCAATGGAGGGAATGCCCGGGATGAGCCGAACGTCGTATGCCGCGAGCGCAAAGGCCAGCCCTTCGGCGGCGCTGAAAAAGCCGGTGTCGCCCGAAACGAGCACGGCGAAGCGCTCAAGGCCGCTCTTTTCGACAATTTCCCGCACCTTGTCCGGCGCGTACGCGGGATAAACCGGCCTGTCCTCGCGGGGAAACGCGCCCAGCACGCGCGGCGCGCCGAGCAGCGCTTGCGCCCGCTCGACGGCGCGCAGGCCCTCGGCCGTTATCGTCTCCGCCCCCATGCCGATGCCGACGATGGTCACGCTTTTCATCGCTCGCCGCCCTCGATCCTTTTCTTCACTTCCTCCAAGGTAAGCCCCTCTTCCCCGTCGGGGCGCTTCAAAACAGCCACGGTCATTGCGCAGGCGCGCGCCGCCTTAAGCTTTTGCGCGAAGCCGCCCGCCGCGCCCGATTCCTTGGTGACGAGTATGCCGGCCCCCGCCGCGCGGAACATGGCGATGTTGAGTTCCTCCGAAAACGGCCCCTGCATGCAGATGATGTGCGCCGCGGGGAAGCCCGCCCGGCGGCAGGCGGCCAGCCCCTCTTCAAAGGGCAAAATGCGCAGCCAGACGCGGCGCTCGAATTCCGCCACGGCGGTGAGCGCCTCGGCCTCCTTCGCCCCGAGCGCGGAAAAAACTATACCATCGACGGCGTTGAGCCAGGCAATCAGCGCCTCCACCGTGTCGAAGGTCCGGTAGCCGTCCCCCGCGGCGCGCTCGCGCCGCACGCGCAGGTACTCGACGCCCGCGCTTTCGCAGGCGGCACGGATGTTGCGGCTCACGGCGTCCGCGTAGGGGTGCGTCGCGTCGATTGCGAGGCGCGCGCCGCGCCGCGCCATCAGCGCGGCCATCGCGCCCTCGTCCAGCCGCCCCCTGTGCACCTCCACGCTGCCGCCCGCATCCAGCAGCGACTCCCCGTATTCGGTCGCCACGCAGATGAGCGCGGGGATGTTTCGCGCCTTCAACAGGGCGGCCAGCTCGCGGCCCTCGCTCGTGCCGCCGAACAGCACGATCTCAGTCAAGGCGATACCCCCTCGGCGTCACCATCCTGCCCGCGATTGCCCGCGTATCGGCGCTTCCGATGAACACGGTGGTGAACATGTCGACCGAGGCATCGCGAAGCGCCGCAAGCGTCATCAGCGCCTTTCCCTCCCCTTCGCGAGCGATGTTGCGCACCAGGCCGCACAGCGTGTCGGGCGATTTGTGCCGCAGCAACACGTCGCAGGCCCTTTTGAGATAATCCGCCCGCTTTTTGCTCGACGGGTTATAGAGCGCGATGCAAAAATCCCCCTCGGCGGCGCAGGCGAGGCGCTTTTCGATCAATGCCCAGGGCGTGAGCAGATCGGAGAGGCTGATGACGGCGAAGTCGTGCGTCAGCGGCGCGCCCAGGATGGCCGCGCCCGCCAGCGCCGCCGTGACGCCGGGGACGATCTCGATTTCCACATTGGGGTATGCCCCGCTCAGTTCCAGCACGAGTCCCGCCATGCCATAGACGCCGGCGTCGCCGCTGCAAACGACCGCCACGGTCCTGCCCTCGGCGGCCAGCGCCAGCGCCTTTTTGCAGCGCTCCGTTTCGCTGCGCATCGGCGTGGCAAAGGTCGGCTTTTCGGGGAAGAGGGGCCCGATCAGCTCGATGTATGTCGTGTAACCCACGACGATGTCCGCCCGCTCGATGGCACAGCGGCAGGCGGCTGTCATTCCCTCGGCGTCGCCGGGGCCGATGCCGACGACAAACAGCTTACTCATGCCCTCGCTCCCTCGCCGAAGCGCAGCGCGTACGGCTCGACGGCAAGCGCCATGGTCACGCCGTTGCCCGCGTTTTTTCCCGACAGCAGCACGCCACCCTCGCCGCAGCCCAGCACGGCGCTGCGCTCGCATACATTGTCGATGCCCGTCACCGACCTTACGAAGGCGGAACCCTCGAATTTGCCGGGAACGGCCGCCAGTTCCTCCGCCGAGAACGTGCGGTAGGGCAGCGCGCGGCGGCGGCAAAACGCCACAATGCCGGGCTCGTTCGCCTTCAAATCGATGCTGCACACCCGCGCGACGGCGGCGCTCAGGCAGCGAGCCTTGTCCAGCATCATCGAAAAGGCGCATTCGATAACCTCCGCATTCACACCCTTTTTGCAGCCGACGCCGAGCGCGACCACGGGCGGCACGAGGCGCAGCGCCTCTGCCCTGCCGCCCATGCGATGGGTCACGAGGATGTCGGCCGGGCCGTCGGTCAGTTCGATCCCATCGGGCAGCGCGCCCTCGACGGGGAATTCGCTTTTGAGCGTTACGGTTGCGCCCGAGAGCAGGCGCGCGGACACCCGCTTGATGCGCTCGGGGTTTTCAATCGCGAGCCCCCGCCGCCTCGCCCAGCTGTCCACGGCGAATATGCCGTGCACGTCGGTGGCGGTGGTGACGACGGGGATGGCGTCGAGGAGCCGAGCGACCTTCACCGCCAGCTCGTTCGCGCCGCCCAAATGCCCCGAGAGCAGCGAGACGGCGTACGTGCCCAGCTCGTCCGCCACGACCACGGCGGGGTCGGTCGCCTTGCTTTGGATATGGGGCGCGATCGCGCGCACGGCGAGGCCCGCCGAGCCGATGAACACGAGCGCGTCGTCCGACGAGAAATGCGCCCGCGTCCACGCCGCCAGCGCGCCGTCGCCGCAGCGCTCCGCCGCGGTGCCGTCGCCGAGCAGCCCCGCCAGCCGCTCGCCCAGCGCCAGGCCCCTTTCGCTGAAGGCGAGGATGCCCACCCTCATGGCTCAGTCCCCTGCCGGAAGGCGGTGGTGAACGCGGGATCGTAGAGCTTGGAAAGCTCGTAATCGCCGCCCAGGAAGTCGCCCACGGTGATGAGCGCATGGCAGGAGACGCCGCTCTCCACGGCCGCGCGGCGGAGCGTCCCCACGGTGCAGCGCACCACCTTTTCATCGGGCCAGCTCGCCCGGTAGACGATGGCGGCGGGCGTTTCGGGCGCATAGCCGCCCGCGAGCAGCTCCGCCTGCAAATCCTCGGTCAGCCCCGCGCTCAAGAAGATCACCATCGTGGCGCGATGCGCGGCCAGGCTTCGGATGCGCTCGCGCTCCGGCACCGGCGTCCTGCCCGCCATGCGCGTGATGACGACGCTCTGGCTGACGGCGGGCAGCGTGTATTCGGCCTTGAGCGCCGCCGCCGCGCCGCAAAAGCTCGACACGCCGGGGCAGACCTCGAAGGCGATGCCCAGCGCCTCGAGCCGGTCCATCTGCTCGCGGATCGCGCCGTAGAGGCAGGGGTCGCCGGTGTGCAGCCGCACGGTCGCCTTGCCCGAGCGCTCCATGCGCTCCATCACCGAGATCACCTCGTCCAGCGTCATCGCGGCGCTGTTGAACACCGCGCAATCGCGCTTCGCGTAGTCCAGCAGCGCGGGGCTCACCAGCGAGCCCGCGTAGATGATCGCGTCGGCCTTATGCAAAAGCGCCGCGCCCCGCACCGTAATCAGATCCGCCGCGCCGCAGCCCGCGCCCACAAAGTAGATCATGCGCCTTTCCTCCAAATATGCATCAGCGCTTCGGCGTTGTCGCTTTGCGCCAGCACGCCGCCCAGGTCGCCCGCGTTCGTAAAGCAGAGGTAGCCGATTTCAATCCCCTCGGGCACGCGCCGCCGCAGCGTGGCCTCGATGCGCGCGCCGAGGATGTTCATCGTCCGTTCGAGCAGCCCCGCGCCGCGCAGCAGCGCAAGCGCCGCGTCCGCCGTGACGCAGGCGGCGATTTCGCGCAGCAGCGTAAGCTCCGCGCCCGCCTCCAGCGCGCAGGCGATCAGCGTCTCCATGCGCCCGTCGCCGTTCGCGGAGTGGGTGTTGGTGATGCCAAGGCCCAGCTTGACCAGCTTGCCGATATGACCGATCAGCAGGATGCGCCGGAAGCCGAGCTCCACGGCGGCGTCGATGGCGTCGCCGATGAAGTTCGAGCAGGCGATGTGCGCCTCCATCGGCAGCCCCAGCGTTTCGGCCGCGAAGGCCTGCCCGTAGTTGCCGGGCGTGAGCAGCACGCGCTGCGCGCCCGTGGCCGCGAGCTGGCGCAGCTCCAGCCGGACGGTGTCGACGAGCGCGGCGTTGCTCATGGGCTCCACGATGCCGGTCGTGCCGATGATGGAGATGCCGCCCTCGATGCCCATGCGCGGGTTGAAGGTGCGCCGGGCCAGCTCTTCCCCGCCCGGCACGCAGATGCGCACGCAGATGCCGCCCGCGTAGCCGCAAGCCGCACACACCGATTCCACGGCCTCGACGATCATCCGGCGCGGGGTGGAGTTGATGGCCGCCTCGCCCACGCCTTGGTCGAGGCCGGGCTTCGTCACGCGCCCCACGCCCTGCCCGCCCTCGATGCGCACGCCCGCGGGGATCTTTTCGACCTGCGCGTAGACGAGCATGCCGCCCGTCACGTCGGGATCGTCGCCGCCGTCCTTGCGGATGGCGCAGCGGGCGAAACGCGCATCGACGTGCGCGTCGAGCACGTCGATGCTCAGCAGTATCCCCTTGGGGGTGGGCAGCGACACGCAGGCAACGCGCTCGCCCGACAGCAGCATGCGCGTGGCGGCCTTGGCCGCGGCCGCGGCGCAGGCGCCCGTCGTGTAGCCGCATCGAAGCAGCCTGCCCCCCACGTTTTTGCGCGGCGATTCCATCAAAAAAGCCTCCGGCGCAGGCCGAAGGTCAGCAAGGAGACGCATAACATCTCAAGCCATATCCTTCGGTGTCCGCAAAGAATATGCAACATGGCGATCCGGCTGTAACGGCAACGCACTTGCGAGGGAATTTCACCCTGCTTCCCCATTCAGTTGTCCGCCGCGCGGGTCGCCCCGCCGGCCACTTAATACTACCCTTCTGGATCGGTTTTGTCAAGCGAGGCGGGCGATTGCGAGGGGGCGGGAGCGGTTCGGGCCGTCAATAGAATTTAGTATAGCATGCAGTACGGTTTCAGAAACAGCAGTGTAAATTCCTTAGCAACCACTCGGTTTGTATAAGTTAAAATGGAATAATGCGGGGGGGCATAGCTCGGCTGGTAGCGCGCTACGTCCGCATCGTAGAGGTCAGGGGTTCGAATCCCCTAAGCTACACCAAAAATGAAACCATCTATTGATAAACTCGATAGATGGTTTTTCCTTTGCCAGAAACCCAGCAAACAAAGGCTTTTCAGGCATTGGGCTTTCTAATTGTATCATTTTATGACAGCCAAAATGCAGGCTCCGTGCAGCCGTCGGGATTCGAACTCACCCTGTTTTTCGGCTGCTTTTCAGGGGAATCGTCAAATTTGCACACTCCTTTTCGGCCAAAGGTGTTCAAATAGCACGATTCTACTTTGGCAAAAAGGTGCCCCCGCTGACGCACCAAAAAGGCGCGTGAGAGGCGTGGTTTTGTTGACAATATGTTCATCCGACGTTAGAATAATAAGGCCACCAGTTATGGAGTTCTATAACCAACAGTTCACGAAATGAGGGGAACAGAGTGATGAGAAGAAAAATACCAAACAACGAACCGCCGCGATATAAGCGCGATCCGCTCGGCCGACGGATCGAAATCCTGAGGCTTCTTCACGGAAAGAAGATGAGAACCGCCGAGATTGCTGAGTGCTTTAAGCCCGGTTGCGATCAATCATACATTCGGACGATTCAGCGAGATCTCGAAGACTTGCGTGATGGAATCAATGTTTTGGGCACAACCATCCGGATTGAGGAAACCACAGAAAGCCATTCGTTGAAGTCATACCAATCCACCGTTCATCCGATTTTTCTTGCGCTCAATCTGACTGAGCTTACCGCCTTACTAAAGCTGCTCGAAGAGCGCGTGGACGATCCCGTGTATGGCGGTATCTTTGAAAGCATATACAACCAGCTGACGGATTACGCGGAGGAAAGAGTAATTCCACTTCTGGGCAGGCGTCACGTTCGAGGAAACGCGACCGCGAACCGATTGGATCAAGAGTATGTTCACACGATCCACTATCTATTGAAAAGCCAAACGGAGGTTGACATCACCTATACAACGCGAGACGGCGACCGAATCACGCGGAAGTGTATGGTACGGCGCTACGATGATCTGAGGCAAACGTTGGCTTTCCGTAATATCCAGGCAAATTGCACAGTCGAGAGGCCGCTTGCCGAGATTGAGATCGATTGGAGCCAAGTAGCGTACCGATGAAACTCGACAATTAAGTGACACGATCCGGCGTTATAGATGTGCGATAATACAGTCATGGCGATCCAAAAATATAATCAAGAGAAGGAGACATCAGCCATGACGAACAGCAACTCCGTATCCAACGTCCGCTTCCGACGCTTTCCCACCGACAGGCCGAACCTTGAGTCATTCGAACACACCCTCAAGAATCTGCACGATGCTGTTGAGGATCCCGCGCTTGCCACCCCTGACTACTTGACAGAACTCGCTGCTTTCCAAGACAACGAAGGGTTTTTCGGCGTTGTCGACAGCAGCAGGCTCGAAAGCGATTGCCGTGTTGCGTATCGCTACATGCCGACCTATATGGCGGCGGCGATCTTCATACGAGCATACCTTGCTGCCGCGGGTGCAGAACAAGCCCATAAATACCGCGCAATCTTGGAGAAGGCGCTTCCCGCTTGCATGGAGCGCGGCCTGTGTGGGCATGGTTACGATGCGGAGGCCGGTTTGATTGAAGCTCTGAAGATCTTCGCACAGTGCGGGCTTCGGGAGTTCCTGACGGAAGCCCCTGACATCTGCCCGAAATTCCATGTGTTGATCTGGAACTGCCTTGACGACGTGGAAGAAGCGCTTCGGAGGGATGGCAAGATCATCGCCGGTTGGGATGTCAACTACACCGAAGATTGGGAAGCCCTGATCGCTATCCTCAAGCCTCGCAACCGACTTTACCTCGCCTATGGCAGCAATATGTGGACAGAACAGATGCTTGAGCGCTGCCCCGACGCCATTCGCCTAGACGCGATCTATGCACAAGATTGGCGACTGAAATTCCACTTTTACGCGGATATTCAAGAGGAGCAAGGTGCGCGAACCCCTGCTGTCCTCTGGAAGATCAATCTAGGTGACGAAGCAGAGCTTGACCGCCGCGAAGGTTACCCCACGCATTACCGCAAGACGAACTTCATTGCGACGCTGAACGGAAAGTCCGTTGCGGTCATGGCATATATCATGACCGAAGAAAAGACGCAAAGAAACGACCCTCCGACGGAATGCTACATGAACATCCTGCGCATGGGTTATGCGGAAGCGGGCTTCGATCCCGCCACGCTGGGCTGAACGCGCCGTTTCTGTCCTGCTGTATAATGAACGCCTGGTCGAGGAGAGCACTACAGCCGCAAATATCCCACGCCCCACATAAAGAATGGGATCGATGATGGCGGGTGAGGTTACACGCTGCCTTTTCGGTAAGGCGATGCGGCAACTATTGCCGTAAATGTTGGTAGACGATCACACCGTTACTGTCGACCCGTTCTTAAACCTGACCGTCATCGACCCATCCCTGCCGACCTTCACCCGGTCAATGACCGCCAGCCAGAGTTGTTCGTCAAATCCCGTGATGGCAAGCTCGCGGCGCTGGATGTCGCGGATGAAGCCTTCGAGGATTTTGCCCTTGCCGAGGCGTTCGCGCTTGAGCGCTTCCAACTCATCAAGCCGCTGCGATGCTTGCCGGTGGCGCACAAGGTGGCCGTTGTTGCGTTCGCTCCACTCTCTCTGGCTTAGGGCGGTGCGCGCGTTTTCGTAGATCTCCTTTCTGGAAAGTTCGGCGACCACCTCAAGCTCGCTACGCACCGCGTCGAGCTCGGCGTCAATCGTCGTGGTGTCGCATAGGACGCCCCGCGCGAGACGGCAATCTTCGATCAAGCCTTTCCGATTTCCCATCAGGTCATTGAACGCCGCGAGGAACCGCGCCTTGATTTCCTCCTCGGTAAAGTGCGGCGTCTGGCAGCCATTGCCGGGAATGCCGCGCCGCTTATACTTGTCGTTGCACTGCCAGATCTCGCGGCGGCGGGTTTTGTCGTCCCTGTAGCTGCCCCACACCTTCTTGCCGAACCACCCGCCGCAGTCGGCACAGACCAGCTTCGCGGCGAAGACGCTTGTGCAGCTTGTGGGCCTTCCAAGGTTCTTGCGGCGCTCAATCTCCAACTGTACGGCGTCGAATTCGTCAGGCTCGATGATGGCGGGGTGACTATCCTCAACATAGACTTGCTGCACCCTACCGTCGTTTTTGACCATCTTTTTGGTAAGGAAGTCCACACACACGGTCTTTTGCAGGAGGGCGTCTCCCTTGTATTTTTCGTTGGTTAAGATGGACTGTACCACCGCCGGCTGCCATGTTTTCTTACCCGCCGGGGACGGTATGCCGCGGTCGCCGAGATACTTGGCGATGGCGGAGAAGGTCTTTCCCTCCATGTAGAGTTTGAACATGAGCCGTACAATCTCGGCCTCGGCGGGGACGATCTGCGGCATGCCATTCTCGCCCTTCTCGTACCCAAGGAATTGCTTGTAGGGCAAGGTGAACTTGCCGTCAGCCATGCGCTTGCGCTTGCCCCAAGTGACGTTCTCCGAGATGGAGCGGCTTTCCTCCTGCGCCAGCGAGGACATGATGGTGATGAGCAATTCGCCCTTGCTGTCTAGGGTAAAAATGTTTTGTTCCTCGAACCAAACCTCACAGCCAACTTCCTTCAGTTTGCGAACAGCGGTCAGGCTATCCACGGTATTTCGCGCGAACCGACTGACGCTCTTTGTGATGATGAGGTCGAACTTGCCCGCCAAGCCGTCCTCGATCATTTGGTTGAAGCCTTCGCGCCGCTTGGTATTGACCGCGGATATACCCTCGTCCGTATAGATGGTTTTGTACTCCCATTCGGGATGACTCTTGATCAGCTTTGTGTAGTAGTCCACCTGCGCGTCGTAGGATGTCTTCTGCTCCTCGGAGTCGGTGCTGACGCGGGCGTAGGCGGTAACGCGCCTTCTGACCGCAGAATTCCGCTCCTGTGCCGAGATGATGGGCGCGAGGGCGGGGATGACCCGTACATTAGCCATTGTACTCTCCCTTCATGAACTTCTCTCTCGCGGCGGACCTCATCTCGTCCGTCCAGCTTTCCCGGCGCGATGGGTTTTCCCACGTAAGCGTCCGCTCAGTGCCATCCCGAAACGCAAACACCAAAACGCCGTCGTCGGGAACGATGATCTCCGCGACTCTCGCCTTGAACTTGGCAGGGTCGTGCTCGGCAAGCCCCAACGCCTCGGCGCACTTCGCCTTGAGGATGTCCTCGGGGATCCGCTTTGCCGGGCACTCATGCTTGCCACGGTTGGTATATGTCGCGCAAGCCCATGTCGTTTTGGCGTACTTCGTGCCGGCAGCGTTGATTTTCTTGTGAAAGTTCGCGCCGCACCGACCGCAGCGGATGAAACCGGTGAACTCGTCGAACGTCTGCTTCCGCGACGGCTTTGCCTTTGCCGCCCTTCGCTCGATCTCGGCTTGCACCGCCTTGAAGGTCTCCGTGCTGACAATCGGCTCGTGCGACCCCGCGACATAGTAGCGCGCGAGTTCGCCTTTATTGCGTTTTTGGCGCTTGGTGAGGTGGTTGGTCACGAAGCTCTTTTGAAGGCAAGTGTCGCCAATCATCTTCTCGTTCGTGAGGACTGAATTGATCGTGCTCTCCGACCAGCGTCCGCCATTCTTGGCGGGGATGCCGAGCACGGTCAGTTTCTTCATGATGGCGTTCCTGCCCATGCCGCTCAGGTAATCGGCGAAAATCATCCGCACCACCTCGGCTTCAATCGGGTTGACCGTCAGCTTGCCCGCCAGATAGTCGTAGCCGTAGATGCGAATATGCCCCGCGGCCTTCCCTTCCTTGAAGTCCTTGCGGATGCGCCACTTGCAGTTTTCGCTGACTGAACGGCTTTCTTCCTGCGCGTATGCCGCGAGGATGGTCAGCATCAACTCCCCGTCGCCTGAGAGCGAATCGAGGTTCTGCTCTTCGAAGAACACGCCGACGCCCAGCGCCTTGAGCTCGCGAACGGTCTGCAATAGGTCGACGGTGTTCCGGGCGAAGCGCGAAATCGACTTTGTAATGATGAAGTCGACCTTCCCCGCCCGGCAATCGTCGAGCAGCCGCTGGAACTCCGGTCGGCTGTCCTTCGTGCCTGTCTCTGCCTGATCGGCGTAAACGCCGGCATACGCCCACTCTGGTCTGCGCTGGATCAAGTCGCTGTAGAAGCTGACCTGCGCGGCGAGCGAGCGGAGCATGTCGTCTTTTCCGCAGGAAACGCGGGCATAGGCGGCGGTGCGTCGGCGCGTCAGTACCTGCGGCGTGAGTTCAAGTTTCGTAATCTTTCTGTCCATGGTAACCCCCCTTCACGCTACCATATATGCCTCCGTTTTCCCCACATAGCAAGTTACGTTCGAGATATATGCTCCGCGTTGATAACCCGTACTTTTGCGCAAGCTTTGTGCCTATCGCCGACAGATCATCGGCGCTGATCAGGCCGCCTGCGAGCCAGCTCTTGAACACCGCCATCGCTGCCTTGTAGCGGAGGATCGCTTCTTCCCTGGTCATGCCGAACCCCTCCGTGCGTCGGCGTGACACGCCCTGGAGCAGTATTTGCGATGGGCGTTACCGTAGCTCTCAAACGCGATACCGCACTTCGGGCAGATGAAATGGTATATCGCCTTGCGGTTTAGCGCCTCCGGATGCGCCTTCCACCATGCCGACCGGCATCTGTCGGAGCAGAAGCGTTTGCGCTTTGCCCCCGATATATGGATCAGCAAACGGCCGCAGTTTGGGCAAACATCCCCGTCGTCAGTAGCGTCTGCGGTCTCAAGCCCCGCAATCGTACAATCGCCGCTCAGGTTGTTTCGGCGACAGTATGATTGCACGGTGTTCACGGGTATGCCGAGCGCGGCGGCGATCATCTTATAACTGTCGCCCCTGCCGCGCAAGGCAGTGATCTGTTGTTTCTGTGCCAATGTCATGAGCATTTCCTCCATTCCGAAGGCGGATAGATGCCTTCACCGTAAGCCACGGCAAGCGACGGATTTTGCGCGGGAAATAGAAAAAGGCCGCGAGATGGCAAGAGCCAAGTCGCGGCCTTGGTGCTGCAGTTATGCGGTTTAGGTCGCCGAGACCTCGGCATACTTCCCGGAGATGTAGCACACCTCGCCATCGCGGACGACCGGGAACCAGCCGTTCACGGCGTCCCCGGCGCTCTCCAGCAAGTCTCCCAAATGGACGACGGCGCGGATGGCTCCGGACGTGGACGGTAGCGTGCGCAGGTAGACCGAGCCGCCCGTGACCTTGATCTTCGGTTTGGCGGGTTCCGGATCGGCAGGTGCTTCGGGCTCCTCGCCGCTCTCTGGGAGCAGGGCGTTAAGCGCTGCCACCGTCTTGGGTCCGACGATACCGTCTGCGTCCAGATTGCTCGCCGTCTGAAAGGCGACGACCGCGCTCTTTGTCGCTTTCCCAAATTCACCGTCCGCGCCCCACTTGCCGCAGGAGAAACCCAGCGAAATGAGCGCCTCTTGGAGCGCCTTTACATCCGCGCCGGTGTCGCCGTAGGAAAGTTCGCGGTGCACGAATTCCGACTCCTGCCCGTCGCTTTGACCGACGTCCGAATATTCGAAGTACTTTGTCATGAGCCCCCAGCGGTTCCAGCCACGGGCGTTCAGCTTCGTGGCCACCACGCCGTACATGACGCCCCTGGCTTCAATGACCCACCAGTCGCCCTCGGGCTTGCCGTTCGTCACAGGCTTCCAGAGGAACCCCACATGGCTTATGTAGGAGCCGTTGTGAATGAACACCGCCGCGCCGGGAACACGGCGAG